>JABLXV010000052.1 GCA_013177895.1 Brevinematales bacterium
TATCGCGACAGCTCGAAAACTGCTCGGGATTATCTATGATACTCTCAAGAATGGATGGGTGTTCGAGGACTTCCCGAATTTTATACTGAAAAATACATAAGTAGATTGTTTTTTATCATAGGAGAATATGGGCGCTGGAGGAATGATGAGGAAATGGGTAATTCTTGTATTGTTGTCAGCCCCCCTGTTTGCTATGCAAAACCCGGCGAATAACAAGTATTTCGCATGGGTAAACAATCTCAATATCCGTACGGAACCGGGGGTTTCGTCCAAGATACTCTGCCAACTCAAAGAGGGGGAGATAGTCGAATATCTGGGAATAGTGACCTGCGACACCACGAATATTGTTTTCAGAGGTATTGAGTTCGATGCGCCTTGGGCGAAAGTAAAAAATTTCGCGGGTATCGAGGGATGGGTTTATGCGGGGGGATTAAAGAAGTGCGGGGAAGGTGACCTCAAGATCGAATTGCCTCCCCCGGGAAAGCCTGGGGTCATCCCGGATTCGGTTACAGTTTCCTCTTATTCCGAACTTACCAACGCTCTGCAGGACGAGACAAGTAATCGGGTCATCTTCCTAAAGGAAGGAGTTTATACTATTCTATCGCCGGTTAATTTCAGTTTCTGCAAGGATATTGAGTTAATCGGTCAGGGTACCGTCGTTTTTCAGGCAGATTTTTCCGGGAGTTTTATTTTTTATATGTCATACTGTGATTTTATTGTCCTGAAGAATATTACTATAAAAACTGCATCCCTCCCTAAAAGGATTGACTCGCTAATATACGGATATAATAACGGTACGCTGATTTTCAGGGATTGTCTGTTCGAGGGCGGAAAGTCCGCCGGGGTTTGGATTGACGGGTCGTTCAGGGCGCTCTTCGATGGATGTGAATTCAGGAAAATATCTGGAAAGTCTCTTATTGCCGAATACTCGTACTATATTGATATTCTGGATTCGGTTTTCCGGGATAACATGTCCGGGATAGATATTTACGTATATAAGCAATTCCATTCCGTACACGCCCAATATATAAAGAATGGCGGAGAAATTGTCATTTTTAATGAGGTAATTCCGGTATCGGTATTCGCTGATGACGGATACCTGCTGAATGTTGATACTGTGGATAACGAAGGAAACGTGGTGGAAAGCCCCATGCAGGCGGGTGAGATGACTTATCCCGCATATGACTTTTATTACCGTTTTATGAAATAATGCGCCCTTATCCGCTTAGCGCTGCGAAGTCCGCTTGCGGGCGGGCAATAGGAATCCCGGAAATTGCGCTTTATCTCAGTCGTCGAGGAATATCGTCTCCGATTCGATCAATCCCTCGAAGTCTGCGAGCGTGCCTCCGGCTTCGAAGAACAAAAATTTCGGACTATATATTTTTAGGTTATTCGACGGATAATTTCCAATATTGTATTATTCCTTATATAATAGTTTAGGTGAGCCTATGAAATATGAATGGGATACAAATAAAAATTTTTTGAATATTAAAAAACACGGGTTATCCTTCGAGGAATCCGTTTTAGCCTTCTCGGATAAAGACCACTTATCTATCTACGATAAAAATCATGCGGAAGGTGAAGATAGATGGATTCTTTTAGCGCAAATTCCTTATAATAGATATGTAGTAGTGGTCTTTACTTATAGAAAAGAAGAGGAATTAGAAACGATTCGGATTATTTCCGCCCGGATGGCGACAAAAAAAGAAACAGATGAATATTATAAAAGGCAGGCCGAATAACATGAAGAAAGAATATGATTTTTCTCATGCCGAGAAAGGCAAGTTCTATGTACCTGAATCTGAAATAGAAATCCCGATATATTTAAAGGGTCAAGTCAAGGCCGAATTAACGAAGCTGGCTCTTGAAAAACACCTGAATATATCCGAGATGGTTAACGATATCCTCGATAAAGAAATTAAGCTCCATAAAACGTATTTTTCGTCAAAGTCCTAGATAAACTAGTCGTCTAAAAATATCGTCTCCGATTCGATCAGGTTCTCGAAGTCTGCGAGCGTGCCTCCGGATTCGAATTGTTCGATAATCTTCGTTCCGAGCGGGTCCAATTCCGGCTGGAGGAAGGTGTGCAGTTCCGATCTGAAATAATCGGACAACTCCCTGCTTCCCGCGTCGTACGCCTCCAACCCCACTTCAGCCTGATGCTCGACCTTCATAAATCCCGCGTCGAACATCTGACTCTCCACCACGAGTTTATTGACCGAGTATCCGAGGAGGGTGCATCTCGACGGGGACAGCTCGTCGCGGGTAAAACGGATTCCGCCGCGCCGCGAGATGTATTCCCGCATGATCCACAACGGCATAAACCCGACTTCCCACGCCCCGACGTGCTTCACCGGGCTGATGCTGTAATGCACGCGCGGGTTATTGGTGATCTGTTTGAGCAGGAGGTTCGCATGGGTGATTTTCCGCCCGGTCGCGAACGGCCAGTACGAGCCGACGCCCTCGGAGCTCATCCCGTCGGTGTTGATAATACTGGGGTTGTCGAACCCGCGCGGGGAGACCAGTCTCCATATCCACGCGAGCGCCGGGGGAAGTATATGGAACAGCCCGAGGATTCCGTAGGACGGATTCTCGCGCGTGCACGGCGGGGTGCGTACCCCGAAACTACGGATATCCACGCTGACGGGCTTATTGACGATGGACGGGATACATTTCCTCGGGATGATGACGCGCGGGTTCGGGCATGTCTTCCCCGGGGCGTCTTCGATATGCTCCCATAGGAGCGCGGTGCTGTCCGGCTGAGCCTCTATATTCAGGAACAGAAGCGGATTTAACGGGTGGATGGCACGGGACTCAATATCCGGGTCGGTGCCGTAGTTCTTGATATGGTCGACGCGGATAAACCACCCGTTCTCGGCGTCGAGCGCGGTCAGCTTGCCGTTGCCCTTCTGCGCGAGCGTGGGGCACATCGCCATATCGTCGGTCACCGGGTTGATATTACAACCCTTGGGGAGTATCAGGTACTTGTCTTCTCCGGTTACGGTATTCCGCCCGAAACGCAGGGAACCGTCGAACTCGCGGTGCACATGCTCGTTCATCTCGGACTTACCCCCGCCGCTTGCCCCCTCGTGCATGATATTGACCTTATTGTCGTAAGGGGTGACCACCTGTACCACGGACGCATGGTTGGTGACCCATCCCTCGATCTCCCCGAAATGCAGGAGCGCGCCGTACACGCCCTTTTTCGCGCTCGGGCCGGGATAGAGGTTATAGCTGAATATTTCGTACTGTTCCTTGAGGCGGTTATGGATGACTTTCTGTTTTCCGTTGAAGTGGGTATGCCGGAACGGGGGCGCTACATAAAGGAAGCATTTCGGCGCGAATACCCCGTCGCCCTCCGTAATCGAAACCATACCCTGAAGGAGCGCGAGGCCGAACCCGAAGAACGCGGCGTTTTTCGGCATCAGCGCGAGCGACTGTATCCCGGTCTCGTCGTTCCCGGAAATGAACGGCACCGCGATCAGGTCGCAGCCCTTCAGCCATTCGAACGTCTCCGCGCGGAGGGAGTCGAACGGTTTGCCGTATACATCGGCGAAACGGGTCTTATCGGACGGGAGATTATCGCCTATCAGCATCGTATCCGGGTCGCGGCGGCGCATATACGGCTCGAAGTAATTCACCGATATCCCGTTGCGTACTTTGCAGATATACGCCTCCCGTACCGTGCGCTTACTGGGGAGATCATACTCGACATTGTAGAATCCCTTGGGGTCGGTCTCCGGTACGGAGATGTCGAACAGTTCGCTCTGGTTTTCCGCGAACGTGACGGACTTCGCCCCGTCGAGGAGCGACTCGATTTCCGGGGTCAGGCGTATTCTGGAACTGATTTCCGCGTAGATTTTCATAATTATACCCTTCGATAAATATTTCGCCGGCGGGGTAGTTGAGGAGTACCCTATATATGGCGACAGTGTGCGCGATATTATAGCACGGATTCGGGGACGCGTCAAACGACGGGAGAGGGATAAAGATAGAAAAAGTTATTTAAATAATCAGGAATCCATGCGGTTGATTACAAATTCTTTTATTTCATTTGCAAGCTGGTACGCTTCTTTTGCATCGGCTAAAGAGGGTTGAGGTAATTCCGAGGGGTAGCGGAATTCTACGGCGTAGGGAGTGAGGATTTCCGCTTTTATTAACAACTGGTTAAATGAACTGTCGACTTCCATACAAATACGGACAAGGCCGCCAAGATTATGAGAAAAAGGGTAGTCTTTTTCGTGAAATGTAAGGAACGCTTTAAAATATTTTTCCGCGGCCTGCTGACAATGAAAGCACAATGTATCTGAGGGAATCTCGATTTCAGGAAAAGTTAAATTGTTTTTCACATTTTTTAAATCGTTATCGGCTTTTTGAATCCATCTATACGCCGATTCTTTCAGCTTCCCGTTCATAAATTATCTTTCCTTCTTTAATAACTCTGGAGATGAATGAAAATGGCAGTTCCGCGGATTCCCGAACTTCAGAGCCGGTATAAAACAGCACGTCTTTTTCTATCATGATTTCCGATAGCGCGACACGGACCTCCAATCCCCTTTTATAGTGCGGGATATTTTTTTCCCTGTCGGAAATAACCAATATATCTATATCGCTGTTTACATTCTGCTCACCGCGCGTGTAAGACCCGAATATGATAATCTTTTCCGGCTGATATAAACGAACGATAATATCCTTGATATGCTCGATTTCCGTTATAGGAATCATTTCTGTTTTCACCTGCCTGTTCACGATATTAATACTTTACAACGAATTACACGGGTTGTCAAAATATTCGTTATTCGTCCTGAAATCGGGATTAGCGTTCTCCTTTCAGTCGGAGACAAGCCGTACAGATCACGGGCTTGTTGACGAAGCAGCAATTCTTATCATTTTCTGTCACTGCGAGACGCGAAGCGGTGAAGCAGTCTGTATAACTCCTTTTTAGTTATTAAAATAGATTGCTTCTACCGCGCTTTAATAAGTTTTGTAGCGCGGCATCGCAATGATAAAACCGGGTATGTCAACACGCCCATCACGGGGGCTGGCTGGCTGGTCATCCTCATCACGGGCTAACGATATCTAAGACAAATCAGCCGGAAATCGGGATTAGCCGTACGTATCATGGCACGGGATGCCTAATACCTCCAACACGTACTAATGATATATACCTACAATCTCTTTAGCTCGGATAAAAGGTCGCCTCGCGACCTTCACATTTTCCGCATGGTATGTTATAATATTCCACCGATTACAGGAGGCATGAGTATGCACCCCAAGGCTCTCGAAGTGATGAAAAAATATACCACCCTGACCGACTCGCTGTCCCATAAGGACCCCGGCTCGCAGGAATATATCAAGACCGCGAAGGAACGCGCCGAGCTCGAGCCGTTCGTCGATAAGTACAATCTGGTGGCGGCGGTCGAGAAGGAGATCGAGGATAACGACGCGCTGATGCGCGGCGACACCGACCCGGACATCCGTGATATGGCGAAAGCCGAGCTGGATAACCTTTATCAGCGGAAAGAACAGCTCGAACAGGAAGTCCTCGCGATGCTGTTGCCGAAGGACGAAAGGAAGTCCCGTAATATTATAGTAGAAATCCGCGCGGGGGCGGGCGGGGACGAAGCCGCGATATTCGCGGGCGACCTGTTCCGCATGTACACCCGTTACGCGGAAATCAAGCGTTGGAAGTACGAGATCATCGACTTTAACGAGATCGGCCTCGGCGGATATAAGGAAATAGTCTTCTCCATGAAGGGGAAGGACTTATACGGGTACATGAAGTACGAGAGCGGGGTGCACCGCGTCCAGCGGGTGCCGTTGACCGAGGCGGGCGGACGCCTGCATACCTCCACTGCGTCGGTGGCTGTGATGCCCGAGGCGAAGGAAGTGGACGTGCAGATCGACGAAAAGGACCTGCGTATCGACGTGTACCGCGCGAGCGGCGCGGGCGGCCAGCATGTCAACAAGACCGACTCCGCGGTGCGTATCACCCACCTTCCCACGATGGTGGTGGTGACCTGCCAGGACGAACGTTCCCAGCTCCAGAACCGCGACCGCGCGATGCAGGTACTCCGCGCGAAGCTGTACGATATGGAAGTCCAGAAGAAGATGAACGAGGAGACCGAGGCGCGCCGTTCCATGATCGGGTCGCAGGAGCGCGCGGAGAAAATCCGTACCTATAACTATCCCCAGAACCGGATCACCGACCACCGGATCAACCTTACCCTCTATAAGCTCGACATCATTATGAACGGCGACCTGGACGAACTGATCAACGCGCTCATTCTCGACGAGCAACAGTCCATGCTGAATACGCTGGATTAGTATGACAGCCGGGGAGATATACGAGTACGCGTCGGGGGAATTTGAACATGCGGGAATACCGACCCCCAAGACCGACGCGGGCATCCTGATCGCGCACGGGCTGGGACTGGAACGTATCGATATATTTCTCAGGAAGGACGAGAAGCTCGGGATATTCCGAAAGTCCCGGATAATGAAAATGATCCGGCGGCGGCTCGCATTCGAGCCGGTCGCGTATATCATCGGATACCGTTATTTCTACCTCGATAAATTCAAGGTCGACCCTACCGTACTGATTCCCCGATGCGACACGGAACATATTATCTATACCGCCGAGACCCTCGGTAAAGAACGCGGGGGATTTCGCCGAATCCTCGATATCGGCGCTGGAAGCGGGGCGATCACCGTATCGCTCGCGAAACTTTTCCCGGACGCCGCGGTGATCGGCATCGACCTGTTCACCGGGACCGCGGAGCGGAATATCAAAGCGCTCGGCGCATCCAACGCGTACATCCTGCGGCAGGACGTGATGGAGCTCGAACCGTCGCCGGGGACGAAGTTCGACCTGATCGCGTCGAACCCGCCGTACCTGTCGGATGAGGATATGGAGAAACTTTCCCCCGAGGTGCGGGACTACGAGCCGGCCGACGCGCTTTACGGCGGCCCGGACGGGATGGATTTTTACCGGCGTATCGCGGATATAGCGGGCGGACTTCTCACGGATGACGGGGTTATCCTATTGGAGACCGACTTCAAATGGGAGCAGGTGTCGGAGATATTCGCCGCAAAGGGCTTTTTCGTCCAGCAGCCGGTCAAGGATTATAATCATTTCGAGCGGGTGCTTGTCGTCAGAAAAACACTGCCCGAATCTTGAAATATAACCCGTTTTCCTTTAACTTATTGTCGTTTATAAATCGGGTTGTTGACGAAGATGGAAATTTAATTATTTTCCGTCACTGCGATACCCCGCGAATCAAAAATATTGCGGCGCGGGGTTCGCAATGATGAGCCTTCTCTAGTATAGGATTTATGGGACAGCCACAATACCATGAAGAGTTCGTCATCAAGCTCTAAATCGGCCCGGCATATTTTACCGATAGATGATTCCGGCCGGTAAAGATTCTTAGGCTTGACACTTTAAACTTGTAACTTTTTACTTATTTTGGGGAGGATGAATTAATGCAGTTAAGGAAGGGAATGAATAATTTTTGGATGAAGGCGGGGGTGTTCTCCGCGATAGCCGTGGGGTTACTGATAACCGGGATTTGTACCCTGTCCGGCGAAAACGCGGCTCAGAAGGCGGTCGACCCGAAGGCGCTCGGTTTTTACTCGGAGGGACTTTACCGTCACAGCTACGAGGAGGTCTCGAAGATGAGCGCGCCGTCGGCGGCGGATTTTTACCTCGCCGCGCGGAGCTTGCAGGAACTGAAAAAACTTGCCGACGCGGTGAAGTACTTCCGTAAGATCGACGTCAAAGCGCTCGGGGAATGCAAGGACGGCAAGTTCCTGACGGAGAACTACGAGTACTATTTCCCGAAAGCCCTGATCGACTCTCCCGAAACCTATACCGATTCTCTCGATATCGTGTCCAATATCCTGATCGGAATGAACCCCAAGTCGATGTTCTACGAGGATGTCGGGGAAATCTACCTGTTCTTCCTGTGGAAAAACCAGAAATACACGACCCTGACGAATAACAAGCTCCTGAAACTATCCAACGCCAATCCGTTTATCCCGCTCGCGCAGTATATGCTGGGCGATAAAAAGAAGATCGACGCGGCGTTGAACCGTTACTACGATATCCCGAATAAAAGCGTCTATAAGACCATACTCGATAAGCTCGCTCCCGAGGATCTTCCCACCCTATGGAGCCTCAAACGCGCGTACACGATCGCGCTCGATTTGCAGTTGAACGGGTTCGCGTCGAAACTACTCGAACGGGTTTACCAGCTCGAGAAGGATAAGGACTACTACGAACGAAATAAATGCATCCTGCTGATACGCGCCGGGGAGAAGCAGAAGGCTATCGACGGGCTGAAGAAGCATATCCAGTCCGGCAAGGCATCGATCGCGTCGTTCTCGTTCCTCCTGCGCAACCTGAAGAAGAAGGGGACATGGAAGGACGCCTACGATGTGGTCAAGCTCGCGGAGGCTAAGTATCCGGGCGAGTTCACCGACAGCTTCGTGACCATCCTGAAAAATCTCGGGTATGCCGACGAATTATCCGAGTGGCTTCTCAAGCATATCAATAATTCCAAACTGGTCGATAAGTACGGCGCGGTCACTGTGCAGACTCTCCTCCGCAAGGACGAGAAGAAAGCGCGCGAATTGATGGATAAAATGCTGGCTAAGGTGAACGATTATAACGTGCTTCTCGTGTCGGCGCTTTTATATCAGGAACGAGGCGAGCCCGAAAAGGCGTACCCGCAGTTCCTCAGGGTCATGCTCTATTACCCGTTCACCTACGAATGGGTGGTCGCCATGCGTTACGAACCGGCCCTGCGGGAAAAATACCCCGACGTGTTCGATAAAATTCTCGGCGAATGGATGAAGTGGGCGAAGAACCAGTCGATGAAGAAGATGCTGCAGGTCTATCTCGGTTTCGCCGAAGCCGACCCCATCGTGTTCGAGAAACAGATCGGGATGAAAAATATCGGGAAACAGTTGACGAGCTACCGGACGTCGATGAAGGGCATCTTGAAAGCATCGAAGGAAATCCCTGAGGTCGCGCAGGCGATGACGCTCGCCGATCATGGATGGAACCTCGAATTGTTCAAGTATGTCGAGGCCGCGCTGGATAAAGTCTGCCGGAACACGAAGGACGGCAAGCTCGACGATGAACTCAAGTGGAAATATACCTATCATTATAAGGAAGTCTACCGCGCGCTCAAGCTCTGGGGTAACGTCGTCAGCCGTTTCAATACGTGGTCGTTCAGCCTGATCGGCGGCCGGATGTACCATCCCGTACTCCCGAAGGAGAGCTTCCAGGACCTTTACCCGCTGATGGAGTTCGACATGATAGTGAAGACGGTCGGCGATACGAACCGTACCCTTTGGATGCTCTCGTCGTTCCGCGAGGAAAGCCACTTCCGTAAGCTGGTGACCTCATGGGTAGGCGCGGTCGGGTACGCGCAGGTGATGCCGTATACCGCGGAGGGGCTGAAGAAGAATATGAAGGAACCCTACCTCGAGCTCCGCGACTTCGAGGACAATATCCGCATGGGGATGCAGTTGTTCAATTACCTGTTCAAGCTCTATGGGGATAATTACGCGTTCGCGCTGGGGGCGTATAACGCCGGAGAGGGCGCGGTGAATAAGTGGAAAACCGCTGTGACATATAAAAACGAACTGTGGATCGAGTGCATCCTATACGACGAGACCCGGAACTATGTGAAACGCATCATGCTGACACGGTACTATTACAGCATGCTCTACGGTTTCCCCAAGTTCAAGTACGTCAGCTTTCATTAGGGGAAGTTGACAGTTTTATTCTTCGGGGATAAACTATATGGTAAGTTCGTAAGGAGAATGTTATGATAATCTTACACGGAAAATATGACCATGGGAGAATAGAAATAGAAGAAAAGGAATTACCTGAAATCGAAACCGATATTGAGATCAGGCTGATGAGTCCTCAAGAAAAGAACGATAACAAAGGGCTTGATGAAGTTATTGGAAAATTCGATTTCGGCGGGAAATTCGACCACACCGATATCCGGGATATGATATATGATTGACGTGTTTCTGGATACCAATATACTGATTTATTCTATGGATATGAAGTCTGAATTCTTCAGTCAAGCAAAGAGTATTTTGTATAACCCAGAGTATAAATTTTTCATATCAAGTAAAAATATCAGTGAATTTGTAGCGGCGGTTACAAGGTATCGATTGATGGCTTATTCTGCTCTTGTTCAGTGTATTGAAGCATTTTGTAGTTCATTCAATATGCTTTTTCCTGATGATGTATCCAATAATATTTTTATTTCTTTAATAAAAGAGTATAAGCCAGAAAGAAACCGTGTTTTCGATATAGAAATTCTATCAATAATGCTCGCAAATAAGATAACCAAGATTGCCACCTATAATGAAAAAGACTTCACTGGAATCCCCGGAATCGAGATTATAGGATAAGGGGTACACCAATTATACGCGGGAATGACGGTAATTTCCCTTCGTAGAGAGTGTCATAAACGGAAATAAGTTAGAAAAGGGTTGCGACCTCCAAAGGAGCGGACATGTCGGAGAAAGATGCGATTATCAACGGGATCGAGACTTTTATCAGGAAGAACGGCGGGGATTTCGGCTCATGGTACGTTGGGATAACCGACGACGCCGATAAACGGCTGTTTGTAGAGCACCACGTCAACGAAGACTCCAATAATTGGACATACTATACCGCGGATTCTCACGATGAAGCATTGGAGATCGAGGACTATTTTATGAGCATGAAACGTACCGACGGGGAGCATGGGGACGGCGAAGACGGCGCGGATATGGTCTATGCCTATAAAAAGTCCGTCAGCACCAATCCGTAGAACGAAGGGAATAACGATTCGGGTAAACAGCTTCTATGAGAAGGGGTTGACTCTCAGCCGTTTCAGGGGTAATATATTATAGATGAGATGTTTCGGAGAGGACGATGATTATACTGCATGGTATATACGATAACGGGAAAGTGGAAATCAGGGAAAAGGATTTGCCGAAAATGCGGGTGGAGATTGAGATAACACTTCCCGAAGAGCGGGAAAAACGGGATATGGCAAAAGAGTTCGAGAGTATTCACCGTAAAATGACGGCGTTAAACCTGAAACTTCCCGAGGATAAGGATATCGATGATTTTATTGACGGTGTATATAATGACATATCTTGATACGAATATTATTATATACTCATATGTTCTTCAGGATAGGGATAAGCATGAGCGATCAAATCAGATTATCAGGGGTCTTATCGATAAAAACATACTTGTTGTTTCGCCGTTAGTGATACAGGAATTAATTTATGCTTTGGCAAAATTAAAAGTTAATCATCCTATTATTAAGGATATCTTTAAATTCTATTCTTCATTTTCATTAGGGCAAGTTGACATGGAAATTCTTAACCGGTCGAATGATTTATGTTCTGTTATCAGGGATTACCGGAATTTTAACGACGTGGTTCATGTTGCTTTAGCTGAAAAGCATACTAATAAACTTATTACTTTCGATAAGGATTATAAAAAATTCCAGAACAATTGCAGTCTTGAAATAGAGGTTTTATAGATTGATTAATAATTGGAAATTTATAACATATATATGAAATATTATCGATGGAGTAACATGCCTAATAATCCCTCCCTCCTCTTCAAGGCTCTCGCCGACGAGAACCGTCTGCGGATACTGAACCTGCTCCTGCGCGAGGAACTCTGCGTCTGCCAGCTCGAATGCGTGCTGGGGGTCAAGCAGTCCAACCTGTCGCGCCATCTCACCAAGCTCGCGCAGGCGGGGCTGATCGTCCCGGAGAAGCGCGCCCAGTTCGTGTTCTACCGGATCGACCCCGGTATCGACGCGCGTTACCCGCAATTTGAAACATTCCTCCGCGCGGCGCTGGAATCGATCCCCGTGCATCAGTCCGATCTGGAGAATCTTGCCCGCAGTCACGAATCGGGGATGCTCTGCATGAAAAATTCCTGCTCCGTTTAGGTAATTTCCTTGACAAATTCCGCCTGTTTCACTATTTATATTACTATATGAGCAGATAGTAATATAAATAAGGTATAAAGGAACCCCCGACTATGCCGCAACCTCCGATCCCGCAACCCCCGACTTAAGTCGGGGGTTGCGGGATCGGAACAACGGGAGAGCATAGGAGGAATCCGGCGATTTGATTGTTTTGGGGGATGTTTCAATTCGCGTGAATGTGCGGTTAAACGTAAGAGAATTGGTTTTTACGTAGGAGGCGGTTTTGATGGAGAAGTCTGATGACCGGCTGGGGCTGGGGATATTCGAGAAATTTTTAACCCTTTGGGTGGTAATTTGTATTGCATTGGGTGTCGTGATCGGGAAATTTCTTCCTGTCGTGCCTCAATTTCTCGGAACTCTGGAATACGCCCATGTTTCCATACCGGTCGCCGTGCTGATATGGCTGATGATCTACCCGATGATGCTCAAAATCGACTTCTCGGGGATTGTCCGCGCCGCTAAGAAGCCCAAGGGGCTCGCGATCACGCTTGTGACCAACTGGCTGATCAAGCCGTTCACCATGTACGGAATCAGCTACCTCTTCCTGAAACTATTCTTCCGCGGGATTATCCCCGATACGCTGTCCACAGAATACCTGGCGGGGGCGGTTTTCCTCGGCGCGGCTCCGTGCACCGCGATGGTGTTCGTATGGAGTCATCTGACGAAGGGCGAGCCCGCGTTCACCCTCGTGCAGGTCGCGATCAACGACCTTGTTATCCTTGCCGCCTACGCGCCGATCGTGGCGTTCCTCCTCGGGCTATCCCATGTCCCTGTGCCGTGGGATACGCTCATCCTGTCGGTCGTGCTGTTCGTCGTGGCGCCGCTCTCCGGCGGATATCTGACGAGAATATGGGTCATCAGACGAAAGGGCGTCGAGTACTTTCAGGATGTATTTATCAAGCGCTTCAACTCCGTTACCGTGATCGGGTTACTCCTGACGCTGGTGATAATATTTTCATTTCAGGGAGAGGTGATTATCGGGAATTACCCGCATATCTTCCTGATAGCCGTCCCGTTCGTCATCCAGACGTTTTTCATATTCGCGCTCGCGTACTTCTGGGCGAAGCTCTGGAAGCTCCCGCACAAGATAGCGTCGCCCGCCGCGATGATCGGCGCGAGCAACTTCTTCGAACTGGCGGTGGCGGTCGCGATATCCGTATTCGGTCTGAACTCCGGGGCGACCCTCGCGACTGTGGTCGGGGTGCTGGTCGAGGTTCCGGTCATGCTCGCGCTGGTGGCGATTTCCAACCGCAGCCGGAAATGGTTCGATAAGGGATTGACTGCCGAAACCGAATAGATTCTATCAAGGAGATGACTATGAAATTACAGATTCTAGGCACCGGGTGCGCCCGCTGCAATATGCTTGAGGCGAATGTCCGCGCGGCCGCGGCGGAAGCGGGTATCGACGCCGAAGTCGAGAAGGTGTCCGATCTCGACCGTATCATGGATATGGGCGTGATGATTACCCCCGCGTTCGCGATCGACGGGACTGTCGTCAGCGCCGGGAAAATCCTCACGAAAGAACAGGTTATCCAGATGATCGGGGAGAAGTAAAATGGCGGAATGTAACTGCGGATCGGGCGGGAAAACCCGTCTGATCTACGCGTGCTCCGGCGCGGCGAATACCGGGCTTCTGGCCGATCAGGTCGCGCGCGGGCTGATGCATGATAACGCCGGGAGTATGGCATGCCTCGCGGCGCTCGGCGCGGAACTGTCGGGATTTGTGGTGTCGGCGCGCGCCGCCGATGTGAATATCGTTATCGACGGGTGCGGGGTCGGGTGCGGAAGCGCGATTTTTGACAAACTAGGCATCCCGTATAAGCAGTTCGTCGTCACCGGCTACGGCGTAAAAAAGGGGAAAACCCCCATTACCGGGGAAGTGATCGAGGATGTAAAATCGGCTATCCGGGAGGCAATCTGTAATGGCGTCTAAGGGATTATCGCCGAATAAAATAATACTGGTATTCGCCGGGGTTTTCGCGCTCGCGTATTTTATCCCGTTCGGCGACCCCACGGTACAAAACGCCCTCCATGAGGCGTTCTTCATGCTCGGGGACTACGCCCGCCAGCATGTCCTTTTATGCCTCATCCCGGCGTTCTTTATCGCGGGGGCGATCACCGTTTTCCTGAACCAGCAGGCGGTCATCAAGTACCTCGGCCCCAAGGCGAATAAGCTGGTCGCGTACACGGTCGCGTCGGTATCCGGCGCGATACTCGCGGTATGCTCGTGCACCGTACTGCCGCTGTTCAAGGGAATCTACAGAAAAGGCGCGGGGATCGGGCCAGCGGTCTCGTTTTTATATTCGGGGCCCGCAATCAGTATCCTCGCGGTCGTATTGTCGTTCAAGGTGTTCGGGTGGCAGCTCGGCCTCGCGCGGATGATCGGCGCGGTGCTGTTCGCGTTCGTAATCGGGATAGCGATGCACCTCGTCTTCCGTAAGGACGACGAGAAGCGGTTGACCGACGAACGAATGTTTACCGGGGTGAACGAAGACGCGCCCCGGGGTCTGGGCAAGACCGCGCTTTATATGGCGTCGATGATCGGCATACTGGTCTTCCTCAACTGGGCGCCGTCGAACGGGTCGCTCCCGGTATGGGACTTTATCTACGGGATTAAATGGTGGATCGCGGGCGGGTTCGGTATCGGGCTGATTGTGATGCTGGTATTCTGGTTTCGGAAGGACGAACTGAAGGAATGGGTTGTCGCGACCCGTGATTTTTCGATACAGATTCTCCCGCTCCTGTTCGGCGGCGTGATGGTCGCGGGATTCCTGCTGGGGCGTCCGGGGCATACCGCGCTTATCCCGAACGAATGGGTCGCGTCGGCGGTCGGCGGAAACTCGCTCCTGTCGAACTTTTTCGCGTCGGTATCCGGGGCGCTCATGTACTTCGCGACGCTGACCGAGGTGCCGATCGTACAGGGGCTGATGGGCTCAGGGATGGGGAAAGGTCCCGCGCTCGCGCTTTTACTCGCGGGGCCGTCGCTCTCGCTGCCGTCGATGCTCGTGATCGGCGGGGAGCTTGGCGTGAAAAAGACGCTGGTCTATGTCGCGCTCGTGGTCGTCCTGTCCACATTCGCGGGATGGATATTCGGGATGATTGTTTAAGGAGTTGTCATGTTAATTCTTGCAATCGGAACCGCCGCGGCAGTTATACTCTCTTTCATAGTTGACAAGGAAAAGACTTTAAAGGGGCTTCTAAAAGGCGCACGGATGTTTCTCAATCTTCTTCCTTCCTTTATAGTGGTATTATCATTGGTTGCGGTGGTTCTCACATTGCTGCCGAAAGAGGTTCTTATACAATTAATGGGGGAACAATCGGGATTTCTTGGATTTGCTATCGCGGCGGTATTCGGTTCGGTGACATTAATACCCGGATTTGTCGCATATCCCCTTTCAGCCGTCCTGATTAAAAATGGAGTAAGTTATCCTATTATCGCGGTTTTTATTACCACGCTGATGATGGTGGGAGTGGTAACATTGCCGCTCGAAAGCAAATATTTCGGATGGAAACCGGCTATTTTACGGAATTTTTTCAGCCTTATAGCCGCTTTATTAATCGGTACGCTGATGGCTGTTTTATGGGGATATTTATGAAAGAATATTTTATCAAAAACAAGGTCAATCTGATCCTGATCGCCGTTCTCGGGTTGTTTTATATCATTTCGGTGGTCGCGAATTTCGGTTTCGGTATAAAAACGATGGGGAATTTTACCGATTCGTTTATCGAAATGATTACGCTTATCCCGTTCATGTTTGTCCTGATCGGGCTTTTCGATGTATGGGTACCCAAGGAAGTAATAGAAAAACATGTAGGACAGGATTCGGGAATCAAGGGAATGCTGTGGGTAATTCTCCTGTCAATGCTTCAGGGAGGCCCGTTATATGGGGCATTCCCCGTAGCGTATATCCTCTGGAAAAAGGGCGCAAGTACTAGAAACATTTTTGTATATCTTGGCGCTTTTTCGACAATGAAAATCCCGATGTTATCGTTCGAAATAGGATATTTAGGGTTGAAGTTTTCATTAATGCGAACCCTGCTAACCTTACCTGTTTTCATTTTGACGGCAATATTAATGGAGAAAATATTCGGTAAAAACTTTAAAATGAAGCAGCCTGAGTCTGATAAAAAGGATTGATTTTTGGAGGAATTTATGAAAATATTTCCGCTGAACGAACTGCCGGTATTTCCATACGAGGAAAGGGATAAGAACGTTTTCTTCGATACGGAAAAGTTCAAGACCCGCATCATAGAATTAGAATCCGGCGGGAAACTACCCGACTGTCGGATGAAATCCCATGTAATATTCTACGGTATTTCCGGCGAGGCTAATGTCGAAGTAAACGGGGAAAAGGCTGTATTGAAACAAGGCGATTGTCTGATCTCCGAACCGGGCGATTTCTCCCTAAAGTCGGAGAATGGTGTGAGAATCTTAGGTATCCAGATAAAATAAAAAGGAGTGTGAATGATGAAGACTATCTTGAGTTATATTTTCATCGGATTTGCCCTTTCTGTTTTTACATTCGGCTGTACTAACGGAAACGCGTCGTCTAAGGAAAAAAAAGAGACTAAAACGAACTCCTTCCTCGGAAAGGTGACCTTTATCGAACTCGGGGCCGCGACCTGTATGCCGTGTCAGGCGATGCAGAAGGTGATGCTCGAGATGGAGAAAAAATACTCCAATAGGATCAATATCGTATTCTATGACATTAACACAATCGCGGGCAAGCCGTACGCGTACCAGTACGGTATCCGTGTCATTCCCACGCAGGTATTTCTCGATACCAACGGGAACGAGTATTTCCGGCACGAAGGATATTTTTCTCTCGAGCAGGTATCGAGTATCCTGAAGCTGAAAGGCGTCGAGTAGTGGATTTCCTTACGGCTATTTTCGACGCGTTCAACGGCGCGTTCCAGTCCGCCCCGTTTATAGCGATAGCCGCCGCGTTCGGGTGGGGGATACTCAGCGTCCTCCTCAGCCCATGCCACCTGTCGAGCATCCCGCTCGCGATCGGGTATATCAACGGGCGGGGGAAAGTCGGGACGAAGCGGGCGTTTACTCTTGCGCTGATATTTTCGGCAGGCGTACTGATTACGATCGCGGCCATCGGCGTGATTACCGGGGCGCTCGGTGTGATGCTCGGGGATATCGGGAAGCCCGGCGGGATTATCGTCGCGGGGTTATTCATACTGATAGGCGTGTGGATGCTCGATCTCCTGCCGTTCCTGCGTATCCCTGCGGTCAGTCCCGATGTGAAGGGGAAAGGCGGGGTTGGCGCGCTGGTACTGGGCTTACTTTTCGGGCTGGCGCTCGGCCCATGCTCGTTCGGGTTTATGATGCCGCTCCTGCTGGTCGTGTTCAATTCGGTCAGCGCCGATCCGCTGTTATCCGCCGGCCTGTTATCCGCGTTCGCATTAGGGCACGCCGGGACAATCGTACTCGCGGGGACATTCGCCAACCACGTGCAGCGTTACCTGAACTGGAACGAAAAGTCGAAGGGCGCGCTGATATTCCGACGGGTGTGCGCGGCGCTGGTGATACTGACAGGGGTTTATCTCCTGATTACCGCGATCAGTAAGGCGTGACCCTGCATCTAACCGCCGGAGATTGACAAAATCTCATCATATGATAAACTGTGTAAAAAAGATAGGGGAATTGTATGCAACGGTTACTTTCCGTCTTATATATAATTGCCGCGTTCCTGACTGCATGCGCGGGTACGGCGGAGAAGGGTGACGATTATCCTGTACCGTCGCCGGAAAAAGTGACGATCAAGCTCGATATTGTCCGCGCTTTCGATATGAGACTTCCCGTTATCAGCGAGGCCGATTTTCAGCAGATACTGACCGAGGCGGAACGGGCGCTCACGGCGAAGTTCGGCGGGGTCGTTCAATTCGAATTTACCGATCACGGGCAGATTCCTGTCGACGAACTATTCAAGGATTTAAGTTACCGGAGTTCCGCTCTTTACCAGTCATGGATACCGTATAAGTACGATATCCAGCTCGGGAAGAATATGCCGGTATTTTCCAAACCCGGATATGTAAAGGCAGTCGCCGATTTCCTGAAAATGTACAGTCTGGAGAGTCTCGGTAAATATTTTCCCGGCGCGGTCCTGAAGGATTACGATCAGGCGGCGGAACTGGTGATAGATACGTATCAGCGGAAAGTCGAATGGCTGAAAACGCTCAAGACGCCGAAGGGGGAGAGCCTGTTAATCAAGGATCAGCCGCCCCGGCAGTCGTTTGTCGAATGGTACGCGATGATGTCCGCGCAGAATCAGTACGATATTATTATCGCGAACTCGCTGATCGTGTACGACCTGATTACATCGCCCTATCCGCACACCGTCTGCAAGCACGCGAAGGCCGGCGGGGCGAGTTTCAGCAGTCCCGCGCGGGAGGCGTTCGGCGGGAATTCCGTGATGATCAATATCCTCGAAGACTACGGGAATATCCCCGGCATCAGCGCCGATTATCAGGATACCGCCCCGGAAGAAAAAAATAAAATTATCGGGGCGATCCTGCTCGCGCATGAGATCGGCCACGCGTATTTCCATATCCCCGATGTGTACGACCATCCGGCGTCCTGCCTGATGAACACGCCCGGCGGGGATGTGGGCAACCCGGAGTTATATAAAATGCTGACCGCCGATATGACGCCATGCCCGAAATGTAAGCCGTGGGTGGAAGCGAAGCTCTATTCGATCATGGCGGATGGCGAAACGAACGAAGTGAAGAAGGGCGATTTGTATATGATCTGCGCCGGGAAGACCGCCGGGCTGATGGGCGAGGAGTTAAAGAATTTCTACGACCAGAAAGTCTATATTACCGGTCTGTTCAATAAGGCGATGGCGGCCTACAAGAAGGCGGGGGATCAGGATAAAATCGCGGAATGCAATGAAAAATATTACTCGATATTTCCGAAGAAATAGAAAATACTCCGGGATAAATATTGGGATGCTGGAATAGAGAAGAAGGATTCGAACAAGAATAATCCGGTAAAAGGAATAGAAAAATATGAGAATGGATTTGGGCAGAAAACTTTACTCGCTAAAAGAATTCTATTGGATTTATTATAATATGGTTCGGACGATGGTATATATTTATCAGGCAAAAAAGAATCACGGTTTAACCCGTCAATTTAGGGAAAGAATTATGATCGCGGTGACTGAAGTGAACGGCTGCCCGCTATGCTCCTACGCCCATACAAAAGTGGCGCTGGTGACAGGGATGAGTATTGAAGAAATTCAGGATATGTTTGCAGGCGATATAAACAATGTTCCCGCTGATGAATTAGCGGCAATCATGTTCGCCCAGCATTATGCCGAAAGCAGGGGAAATCCTTCCGAAGAGGCATGGAATCGTATCGTCGAAATTTACGGGGCAACAACGGCAAAGGGGATTCTCGGCGCGATTCGGGCGATCATGTTTGGAAACGCTGACGGGATAGCGTGGGGTTCTTTTTTTAGCCGTTTTATAGGCAAACCTGATAAAAGAAGCAATTTACTATATGAGATAGGGATGATGATAACCACGGTTACATTTTTTCCTGCTGCTGTCATCCATGCGATAATCAGCGCCATAATGAGAACGCCGATTATATGACGGTACCGATGCGCTCGGGAAGAGGGGAAAGCCTGCGGGTTAGCCGGTTCGTATCGCCGATATACCACGCTTGCCTATAACGACTCCGCCCATTCCTCGAAATCCGGGTGGCGGGACTTGCCCTTCTCCCACAGCGGCTCGGGATCGTCCACAGGGTCGAGGCCGAACTTCGAGTTGAGCCATGCCCGGTACTCGTCATTCTCCCCCCGCTGCTCCTCCTCGTAACCGGTGAATTCCCCGTCGAACGGGATATAGTCGCGGTTGGCGGTCAGCATTACAAGGTAATCGGCGAGATTGTCCGCGATCACGGTCGAGCCCACGCCCTCGGAGGAAAGAAATATCACGGGGGCGTTATCGGGAGTCATCCCGTCCTCGTAGAGCCAGAATCCCACGAGCGACCCGGCGCCGTCAATCCCGAACGGGAGTACTTTAGAATAACCCTCCTCGATATCCCCGAACCAGTCGTGCGCGGTATGTTCCTCGTCCGCCTGAATCTCGATGCTGCCCGCGAAAAAGTAGGGATTATTATCCCAGAAATCGCAAAGCTCCTTCAGCATATCCGGGACTACATACTTCCCGAAGGACTTTTTTAAAGCCTTATAAGTGTCTCCCATAGGCGCTCCCGCACGAGGTTTTTTCAGGGTAAGAGGTTTTTAATTGGAAAAATTTTATTGAATATCGATATTTTAAAGCGTTTGGAAAAAAGAATCAATAGCAAATATGTGATTAATATTTAATAAAATTCCGTTCTATTATGATAAATATACCGGGTAAACATTGCATTCAAAGGGGTTTCGCTCCGGTTTCGGGGGATATTTTTGCGTTATTTCACGGTTTATATTATAATCAATCTTGCCATAATTTAGTCATACCTAATACGACCCCGGATATGGTTGGCGGGTAATTACCGGAATATCATTAAGGATAGGGTATGGATTCGATTAAAAAATCTCTCAAGGATTTGGTAGATTCGGAAACGTTTAAGAATTTGGACTGTGTCAGCAAACTATTCTTTTGGAAAAAGCATGTATTCGATACTTTCAGAAACGACCTGTTAACGACGCAAAATTCCGTTCTCATACTTCGCTCCAATTTCATGCTTCACGATGAAGTGGAATGCGATCCGGTAAAGAAAAAAGATAAAAATAACCAGGAGGTTTCATAATGGGTAATCAGATGGTGTATTTCTTCGGCAGCGGAAAAGCCGAGGGCGATAAGACGATGAAGGATCTCCTCGGCGGAAAGGGAGCGAACCTCGCGGAAATGACCAATATCGGTATTCCGGTACCCGCGGGTTTCACTATCACCACCGAGGTGTGCGATCTATACTATAAGAACAACAAAAAATATCCCGACGGCCTCGAGAAAGCGGTAAACGACAATATCGCCAAGCTCGAATCCGCGATGGGGATGAAGTTCGGGGATAAAAACAATCCCCTTCTCGTATCCGTCCGTTCCGGCGCCGCCAGTTCGATGCCCGGTATGATGGATACTATCCTTAACCTCGGCATCAACGAGGAAGTGGTCGAAGGATTCAGCGCCAAGACCGGCAACGCCCGTTTCGTATGGGACGCATACCGCCGGTTTATGCAGATGTTCGGGGATGTCGCGATGGATGTTCCTCACGATAATTTCGAGCATATCCTCGAAGCCGCTAAGGAAAAGGTAGCCAAAAAGAAAGGGATCGGCCCGAAGGATGTAAAAGACACCGACCTCGATGTCGAAGACCTGAAGGAAGTGGTCGCCGCGTATAAAAAGATGTACAAAGAAGTCAAGGGCAAAGATTTCCCGTCCGACGCGCGCGAACAGCTCTGGGGCGCTATCGAAGCGGTGTTCCGTTCATGGAACAACGACCGCGCGATCAAGTACCGCCAGATCAACGATATCCGCGGCCTTCTCGGCACCGCTGTCAACGTACAGGCGATGGTGTTCGGCAATATGGGCGACTCCTCCGCGACAGGCGTATGTTTCAGCCGCAACCCCGCGACAGGGGAAAACAAGTTCTACGGCGAATACCTGATCAACGCGCAGGGTGAAGACGTGGTCGCGGGTATCCGCACTCCCCAGGAAATTACTCTCGACGGATCGAAGGAATGGGCCGCGAACAACAGTGTTTCCGAGGACGACCGCAAGAAGAAATTCCCGTCGCTCGAAGAAACGATGCCCGGCGTATTCAAGGAACTCGTAGGAATCAAAGACCGTCTCGAAAAGCATTATAAAGATATGCAGGATATGGAATTCACCATTCAGGAAGGCAAACTGTACTTCCTCCAGACCCGTAACGGCAAGCGCACCGCGCAGGCGTCGCTCCGTATCGCGGTGGAAATGGTGAACGAGGGCGTTATCAATAAGGAAACCGCCCTCCTGCGCATCGAACCCAACGCGCTCGATCAGCTCCTGCACCCGACGTTCCAGAAGGGCGCCAAGAAGCAGGTGATCGCGAAGGGATTGAACGCGTCTCCGGGCGCCGCTGTGGGTAAGGTCGTATTCTCCGCCGACGAAGCGGAAGCGATGGCGAAGAACGGCGAAAAGGTCGTCCTCGTCCGTATCGAGACCTCTCCCGAAGATATCGGCGGTATGAATGTCGCCCAGGGTATCCTGACCGCGCGCGGGGGCGCTACGTCCCACGCCGCTGTGGTCGCCCGCCAGATGGGTAAGCCCTGCGTAGCCGGATGTTCGACTATTCACATCGATTATAAAGCGCAGACCCTGACCGCGGGAAATGTCACCCTCAAGAAGGGCGACTTTATCTCTCTCGACGGTTCGACAGGCGAAGTGATGGCGGGTTCGTCGCCGACCGAAGAGCCCAAGCTGACCGGGAACTTCTCCACCCTGATGGGGTGGGCCGACGAAGCCACCACGATGAAGGTTCGCGCCAACGCGGATACCCCTATCGACGCGAAACGCGCCCGTGAATACGGCGCTGTCGGTATCGGCCTCTGCCGCACCGAGCACATGTTCTTCGAGGGCAACCGTATCGACTCGGTACGCAAGATGATTCTCGCCGAAGACGAAGCAGGCCGCCGCGCCGCGCTCAAGGAACTCGAGCCGATGCAGCAGGGCGACTTCGAACAGCTCTTCACCGCGATGGACGGTTACCCGGTAATCATACGTCTCCTCGACCCGCCTTTGCACGAATTCCTCCCGCATACCGAGAAGGAGCAGAAGGAACTCGCGGCGCAGATGAAGGTGCCGTTCGAGAAAGTCCACCAGAAAGTGGAATCCCTGCACGAGTTCAACCCGATGCTCGGTTTCCGCGGATGCCGTCTGGGTATCATATTCAGTGAAATCACCGAAATGCAGGTTTCCGCTATCGTCAACGCGGCGATCGCGGTCAAGAAGAAAGGTATCAACGTGATACCCGAAATCATGTTCCCGCTTGTCGGTAACGTCAAGGAACTCCAGTTCCTGATCGATAAATCCAAGCCCATCGTCGACCAGAAGTTGAAGGACGCAGGCGTTACGCTTCATATCATGCTCGGTACGATGATCGAAGTCCCGCGCGCGGCTGTGACCGCGGACGAGATCGCGAAGGTCGCGGAGTTCTTCTCGTTCGGTACTAACGACCTGACGCAGATGACCTGCGGATTCTCACGCGACGACTCAGGATCGTTCCTGCCCGCGTATGTGGAGAAGGGCTTCTACGACTACGATCCGTTCCAGGTCCTCGACCAGGGCGGCGTCGGTAAGCTGATGAATTACGCGATCAAGAACGCCCGCGAAGTCCGCAAGGATCTCGAAGTCGGTATCTGCGGCGAGCATGGCGGCGAACCGAAGACCGTGGAATTCTGCTACAGCCTCGGGATGAACTACGTGAGCTGTTCCCCGTTCAGAGTGCCGTTGGCCCGTCTCGCGAGCGCGCAGGCGGCGATCAAGACGAAGCAGGCGAAAAAGTAGCCCTTCGGCTACGCTCAGGGCACGCGCTCGGGGTAAGTTTCAAGAATAGGTAAGTAAGTAATAAGATAGAGGCCGCTCAGCGATGAGCGGTCTTTTTTTATGTGATCGTAGTTGAAAAGACTATCCCTCATTTCATTCGGGACAGGCATGCGGTCTTTTTTTATTGATAATCCCGGTATATGTGTAGAAATAAAAATAACCGGAGCCGCCGGTAAAAGCAGCCCCGCTTATGATAGGTATGACTAGTAGAGCTTTTTTGCGCTGTCGATGATTTTGTTGACCTGAGCCTTAAATTTCGGGTAATCCTTTTTCAGAACATCGACGACTAAAGTACTGAGCTGTTTCCCGGTCTCGAACGCTCCGCAGTAAACGAATGCCTCGCCGTACTCCTTATCGGTATAATTCGCGGTGATCGCGTAAACTTTCATCCCGTTCACTTTTTCGGTAAATTTTTCCACGACTGTGACATACCTGCCCAGAATTTTTACCAGACGTTCCTCAAGGTACTTGTATTCCTCTTTGTCGGAATAATCCCCGAAGCCCCCTTTATCGTAGTAGTGAAGATAAATGATCACTTCGCTATTCGGGGAAGTGACTTCAAGGAACGAGCTTCCATCGCCGATCTGCTTCTCCTGAATCCCCCATCCGCTTGGGACATCGATCTTCAGCGCCGCCTTTTTATAGGAGTAGTACTTTGCCTGAGCGACACCCATACCGACAAAAACCGCCAATAACACACCTAACACTCTTTTCATAGGAACCTCCTAAAAATGATTCTTTCTTATTCTTGTATAACGTAAAGGTATCATAGTAATTTATATAATGCAACAAAACAATAATATAATATATATAGAACATATATATTAAACATACAATAACCGCACAATATATTATACTTGTAGAAGAAGAATAGATATAGAATATGTTAAGTTACACAATGCGGTTAGATTAATAAGTTATATTAATTTTGCAAAAAAATAACATAATACTTAACGGTTCAACGATGAGCGGTCTTTTTTTATTGACAAATCCCGCGCGCGGGTGTATATTCATTGTAGATACAATGGAGGCGATATGAAATCGGCAGTGCAGAAATGGGGAAACAGTCTTGCCGTGAGAATTCCCGCGAATTACGCGAAGGATGTGCGGATTCAGGAAGGGTCGGCTGTAGAGGTGACGGTCGAGGAAAACAGGATAGTCATCATCCCTGAAACAAAGGGCAGCCGACTGGAAGAAATGCTCTCCCGCATCGACGAGAATAACCTGCATGGGGAAACCGATACCGGAGGACAAGTTGGCAGCGAAATCTGGTAGCTATATCCCCGACAGGGGCGATATCGTTTGGCTCATGTTCAATCCGCGGAGCGGGCACGAACAGTCAGGGCATCGTCCCGCATTGGTCATTTCCCCGAAAGCGTATAATGCAAAAACGGGACTCGCGCTGTTCTGTCCTATCACCACGAAAATCAAGGGATATCCGTTCGAGATCAGAGTTAACGCGGGAGATAAAATAAACGGAGCCGTACTTTGCGACCAAGTAAAAAGTCTCGACTGGCGTGCGCGTGACGCGAGGTTTATCACCGCCGCGCCGGGAGATATTATCGCCGGAGTAATCGGGTTTATAAACCTTTTAATCAATGAGTGATAGCCGGGATATGGCGGTTTGTAAAAATCTCGATGCTGAATCAAATAGGGAAGGCGCGAATGGATCGTAAAGAACCGTGGTGGAAAATGCTCGTCTTTATTCCCGTATTTTTATTATTATTCGCAATGAATTATTTTATCGGATTGATTGATAACCCGGCGTACTCAACGGATATCGCCGGGGATTGGCAATGGATCAGGACGAGTATGATGACGAAATTACCGCTGTGACCACGGATAATTGATATATGAAAGAAATCACTAACGCTATGAAAGTTCTCGGGCTGACTGCCGACGCCACACCCACTGAAGTCAAGAAAGCGTACCGCGCGCTCGCGAAGGAGAATCATCCCGACCGCGAGGCCGACCCCGCGCGGAAACGGTCGTGCGAGGAAGCGATGGCGCGCATCAATACCGCCTATAAGGAAATTACCGCATGGCTGAAAACGCATAAAAATTTCCCCAAGCCCCCCGGGAAAGAGCCGCCCGCCGAGGACGATTATTCGCTCTACAAGCAGGGAGTGGCGTTCTGCGATAAACACACCGGGTCGATCTCGCTGAAGTTTAAGGATATAGTCTACGATATGGATAAGCTCCTCGAGAAAAAGCGGGATATCGGGCGGGCGCGGGAATGTTTCGCACGGGTGCTGAGCGATTATCCCGATAGCGACTGGGCGTACGATTCGGAGGAACGGCTGAATAAGATCGATTCCGCTTTCGCGAACCTCGACAACTCCATCGAGTTTGTCCGCACCCATCAGCTCAGCCGGACTCCCAGGGGTACGCCGGAATGGAAAGAGCGGGAGTAGCCACGATGCAGGAGTTCTCCACCCTATACGAAGTCCTCGGAGTTCCCGAAAACGCGGCTGTCGATGCGATCAAGTCGGCGTTTCGGAAACTCGCGCAGGTCACTCATCCCGATAAGAACGGGAATTCGCCCGAATCCGGGGCGAGGTTCATCGTGATCCATCACGCATACACGGTGCTGGCCGACCCCGAGACGCGCGCGGAGTACGATTATTATCTCAGTTCGAGCGCGGCGGTCGCCGGGATGAGAAAACCCGCGCCTAGTTACCGCGCCGCCCTTCCCGGCAGCGGGTCGTGGGAAAGTATCCTCGCCGACCTCAACTTTATCCTGTGGGATATCGAGGACATGATTCGTGACGACCGCGCGGGGGCGATGATGAAGATTCTCGTGTTTATCGATAAATGGGTGCTTGTCCCTGGCGGATTTCCCGATTATTTCTACCAGGCGCGGCAGATCGACGCGCCGGTAACGGACGCACTTTCGATCGAGGGGTTATCCGGCGACAGCGCGGGCGCGCATCGCCCGTATGTCAGCGTGCGGAACTATTTCTACGATATCCGCAAGCGCGCGAACAGGATGCTCGATAAGGCGACGGCGGCGGGCATGATGTCGATGATCGGCGGGACCGGGTTGAGAATTATCGACTGCGTGATCGAAGCGGTGAATCTCGAGATCAACGAGGCTCCCCTGACGGGCGAGTCGGTGCCCACCCAGAAGAACGCTTCGACGGTGCTGGACCCGGCCACTACTCTGGGCGATGTCACCAATAGCGCCT
>JABLXV010000053.1 GCA_013177895.1 Brevinematales bacterium
ACCATCCTTCGACAAGCTCAGGATGACCAATCTATTTACTAATAAACGTTAAGCCAATTTATCCCATCGTCACACCGAGCACCGTCGAGATGCGTTCAGCCGAAACCCCCGTCATTACGAGGAACGAGGTGACAAAGTAATCTTCTTCTATCGACTGCTTCGCCTGCGTCTCGCAGTGACATGCAATGCGCGCAGGACCTAGCGGTCGATATCCGGCGGGCAGACCGCGAAACTCGCCATCCAGATCGCCACATCCGAAATATCCATGCCCGGCAGGTGCTTATGACAAAGCGTCAGCCCCGCCGGCAGAGACGGCCCGCGTACCGATACACGGTACGGTTTCAGCCCGCCGTCCGATACGACATAGTACCCGTACTCACCTTTCGACGACTCCACGCGGGCATAGGTATCGCCCGGGGGCACGACGAATTTCAGCGTATTCCCCACTTTAGCGCGGATTTCCTTCGATTTCGGCATCTTTTTGATAATCTGGCGCACCAGCTTGATGGACATTTCATACTCTTTCCGCACCTGCACCGCTCTCGCGAGCGCGTCCCCGCCGTTAGTGACAGGAGTCTCGAAATCGAGGTACGGGTACGCGGCGTATGGGTCGTCCCGTCGCACGTCGGCAAGATACCCTGTCGCGCGGAGATTCGGCCCTACGATGCCGTAATGGATCGCCTCTTCGGCGGTAATATATCCTATCCCCGTGAGACGCTTATGTACCACAGGGTTCTCGAATACGAGGTTATCCCATTCTTTGAGGTTGTATTCCAGCGTGTCGAGGACTTCCGTCAGCTTGGTGAAAAACCCGTCGGGGATATCCCTGCGGACGCCGCCGGGAACGTTGTAGATATGATAAATACGCGCCCCGGTGAGCCATTCGAACATATCGAGCACGAAGTCGCGGTCGGTCATCATCCGGTACATCGAACTGTAGAGCCCCATCATCGCGCCGAGCGCGCCCATCCCCATCAGGAGGGAAGTCATCCTGCTCATCTCGAGCGTCAGGCTCCGGAGGTACTTCGCCTTTTCAGGGATTTCTATCCCGCAGAGGCGTTCCGCCGCCATACAGTATGCCACTTCATTCGGGTCGGGGTCGACCACACAGATACGCGGTATCAGACTCAGGTTCTGGAACCATCCCTTGGTCTCCATCAGCTTCTCGAACCCGCGATGCAATAGTCCGGCGTTCACCCTGACTTTGACCACAGTCGCGCCGACCGCCTCGACGACATACCCGAAATTCCCGTGCATACCGGGGTGGTTCGGGCCGAAGAACATCTCGTAAGTAGTGTATCGGTCGTTCTGCGCGAGTTTAGTCAGTTCGTAAAATACGGGTTCCATAGCTATACCTCTTTATTACGTCGGGCGCCATACGCAATCCCGGAATACGCCTCGGTATCGAAATCCTTCCGCAACGGCGGGATATCCTTCCAGTTGTGCAGGAATAGGGACGAAAGGTCGGGATTGCCGATAAAGTCCACCCCGAACATTTCGTGAATTTCCTGCTCGTACGCCTGCGCCTGCGGCCATACATCCATGACCGTGGGGAGTTTCGGATCGTCGCGGTCGATACCCGCCTTTACGGTCGCCTGAACCTGATGCTTGTACGACCAGAGATTGTACGTGACATCGAAACGGTTTTCCTCGAGCCAGTCCACGCAGGTCATGTTCGACATATGCTCGAACCCCAGCGACTGCATATAATGGAGCATTCCCGCGATCGTGTCGGGGTTCCCGCAGGTCACCTCTATCTGGTTATGGTAACGGGGCACCGCTTCCGCGTCCGCCCATCCCCCGGCGATTACCGCCGCCATTTCCCTATTCGTCATTTTTTCCCTCCCAGCACCGGCTTAGTCCGTTCGAGAATCTCGCGCTGGTTCTTTTTATACCATTCGTTATTCATCTGATACTTTTTATAGCCGACCGCCTCGCCCTTCTTGATACTGTCCATCAGCGACAGCAGTCCGTCGATCACCGCCTGCGGCCGCGGCATACACCCGGGGATACTGATATCCACCGGGATATACTTATCGAGCTGGTTGATAGTCGCGTAGCTGTTCCAGTAGATACCCCCGTTCACGGGGCACGACCCGAACCCGACGACCCACTTCGGCTCGGGCATCTGCTCGTAGGAATAGACGATTCTTTTTAAGGTTTTTACCGATACATAGCCCGTGACCAATAAAATATCCGCCTGACGCGGGGTTGCCATCGGGCTGATCCCGAAACGCTCCATATCGAAACGGCTGGTCATCGTCGGGGGAAGCTCCACCGCGCCGCATCCGGTACAGTAGTACAGCATCCAGAGACTGCGGCTGCGGAAAAAGTTCAGCACCCGTTCGAATTTCCCATCTATGATTTCTTCCCTGCTGATTTTCAGCATTATTTCCTCCCGATGATCATGTTGATCACGAGCTGGACGAGCGCGAGCGAACCGGCGGAAATCCACAGGAACTTGGTCGCCTGCTCCACACGGTAACGCGCCCAAAGCTCGCTGAGCGACGACATGACGATATATACTGCGGCCTGTTTCGCGATAAACTCGAGGAAATTCGACCCGCCGCCGAGGAACAACAGTACGAACAGTCCTGTCTCGACAAATATCGCGGTAGCGTGCTGGAGGAACGCGAGGCCGAGAAATTTCCCGGACAGTTCGACCATCGGCCCGGACGCGATTTCCGACGGGGCGATCATCGTATCGAACGGTTTCTTACCGAGCATGCCCATCAGCGCGATCAGCGCCGCAACGAACCCGAACGGCATCGTCGCCATGTGCCAGTTCGCGAACCCGCCCGCCTGCGCCGCCTGGAGCGACACGAGGCTGGTGCTGGAATAGGCCGCGATAAACGACAGCACGATGGTCGCGAACGGTACCTCGTAACCGATCATCAGGGTCAGCGCCCGTCCGATACCGATAGCGGTAAGTGGGTTTCCCGACGCGGATACGCCCATCGCCATACCGAGGTAACCTATCGGCATGAGGTAAAGGATCACGATGATCGGGCCTTGCGACGGGAACGGCAGAAATCCCGCGATCGGGATAAACATCGCCGCCCCGAGAAGCCCCGAAAGCCCCATCATCGAACCGAGGTCCATGATGAAGTTATGCGAGATACTTTTCCGCGAGAAACACTTGACGACGTCGATATAACACTGCCATACCGGGGGCCCGTAACGCCTGTGCAGGCGAGCCGCGACCTTCCGCCCGATACCCATGTATAATAACCCGGCCGCCATCGCAAAGAACGAGTAGCCGATTACGTTCAATACCTCCATCATAACAGCCTCCCGAGCACCAATGCGAGTACCGCGAGAACACCGAGCAGGATAATCCCAACCTGCGGGCTGTTGAACCATTTCTGTACCGCGTTACTGAGGCGTTTTGCCTCATGCGCGATACGCGTGAACAGTTTATCCATCGAGAACCCGTTCAGGAACGGTTCGAAGAACTTCTCTATCGGTTCGTAAAAGTTATACGCATAATGCAGTTTATCCTCGTTGACGCCCCAGTCTGACGGGGTTTCGCCGGACGTGTAGGTGTCCATCATACCGACATACCGCCGCTTCTTCCCGATCAGGAACAGGACGAACACCAGCGCGAACGCGCCGATGAACGCCAATCCTACCGAGGTGATATTCAGCGAACTCGTGACTCCGGTTATATTGGATAAATCCAGAGCGAGCGGCTTCATCCCGAGCTCCGCGAGAGTGTTATTGACAGGGATAAGCACCAGTCCGGGGAATAGCCCCACCGCGAAAACGCCGAGCATCAGGATACCCTGCGCGGCCGCCTGCAGGAACGGGGCTTCCTTCACGTCCTTGAAGCGCGGCGAGAGCTGCCCGAGGTAGATCGAGTGCAGGCCGCGGTAAAGATAGAGGAATGCCGCGGTCGACGCGAAGAACCCGACTATCGCGGGAAGGAGCCACTGCTTCTCGAACATCGCCTGAAACACCATCCATTTCGACGCGAACCCGCTCATCGGGGGGATGCCCGCGGCGGCGATAATGCCCAGCAGGAACACGAAGAACGACAGCGGCATCTTGTACGCCATACCGCCCAATTTATGCATATCCCGCTCTCCGGTGCGGTACTTGACCGAACCCATCGAGAGGAAGATACTGCTCTTGAATACCATGTGATTGAACGTATGGAAGACGGCGGCGGCGATACCGAGCGCCGTATTGACCGATAACGCGGTCAGTATAAACCCGATGTTCGATACGGTGGAATGCGCCATCAGCCGCTTCATATCGTTCTCGCGGATGGCATGGAGAGTCCCCCACAGCGCGGTGAACATCCCGATGCACCCCAGAACGAACAGGAACACAGGCGAGTCGAATACCATCGGCCCGTTATACCCCGCGAAGAGCGGCAGGAGAAAGACAATCATACCGAATACGCCGTATTTTATCATAATACCCGAGAGGAACGCCGAGAAATCGTCCGGCGCCTCCGCGTGGGCTTTCGACGGCCACATGAAGAACGGGAATACCGCCGATTTGGTAAAAAATGTCAGAACGAGCAATATTGCGGCGACAGTTACTAGCCCCGGATTGGCCGCCCATTGCCCGGTATAGAACGCGATGGTATTTTTCACCGCGAACGAGCCGGTATTCGCCACCCCGATAAACACGAACGCCAATAGCGCGGCGGTGCCGACAAGGGATTGCGCGAAGTAGTACATACCCGCCTTCCCGGAACGCTCGCGCCCGTGCGAGATAATGAAGAACGACGTCCATCCCATCAATTCCCACGCCAGGAGGAAGGTCACCCAGTCCCCGGAGAAAAATATCCCCGCGTTCGCCCCCATCAGCATCGTCCATAACGGAGCGATACCGGTGGCATGGGCTTTATCGTTGTAGGACAGCGAAAACAGCGATATCACGACGGTCACTATCGCGGTAATCAGGAAGAAAAGCATCCCTAGTCCGCCGTTCCGTACCGTCAGTTCGAGTTGGTTCAGGTTCATCACGGTTATCGGCAGGGAGATCGTCTCGGAGTGCGCCGGCGCGCCGAACATCGTAATCGCGAAGAACGCCTGCGCGGCGACCGTGAGCGCGAATAGTATCCATTGGACTTTTTTCGCCCATCCGAAAAATAAAAGCGATATAATGCCTACCCCGACGGGCACGGCGATATTTAAAAAGAGGATGTAATCCGACCAGATCATAGACCGCCTCCCGGTACTGCCGGTATCAGGTTCGGCAGGATATGCGCGATATATTGCGTCCGATCGACCAGATCGGCGGCGATTTTTTCGAACGACCAGACGATACTCTGGGGATATACCCCGAGGATCACGACGATCAGCGCGAGGACGAGTACCGGTAACGCGGTAACAAACGCGCCCTTAGCGTCGAATTTCTGAATGTCAACTCCGTCGGGCTTCACGAAGAACGAATGTCCCACCCGTAGCAGGTAAATTCCCTCGAAGATAGCGCCGAGCAGTACCGCCCCGAACGCGATTTTACCGAATATGTCGCCGGTCAGCAGGGTCTGGAAGAGCTCGAGCTTGCCCCAGAACCCGAAGAACATCGGCACTCCCATAATCGACAGCGACAGCGCGATAAACGCCCCCGCGAGGAACGGGAACCTTCGCCCGATACCCTTCATATCCTTCCAGTTACCTTTATCCGACGACTTCGAGAAGAACCCGGCGATAAAGAGGAGACCCGGTTTCGCGACCGTATGCGACACGATCAGGTAAATACCCGCGAGCGCGCCGTTCTGCCCGCCCGACGCGAACGCCATCAGGATCAGCCCGAACTGCGCGACTGTCGAGAAGCCGAGCATCTTCTTGAGGTTCTGCTCGTTCAGCGCGGCGATCTCCCCGATCAATACGCTCGCTATCGCTACTATAAATATGATGACGCTGAGTTTCGGGAAAATGCCGTAGAAAACACTCCCGCCCTGTATGAGGGTGAAGATGATCCGGCCGAATACCCCCACTGCGGCGATTCCGCCGATACCCGCGATCGCGGCAGTCAGCGAGGACGGCGTGCCCTCGTAGACCTCCGGCACCCATGTATTGAACGGGAACTGCTCGGTCTCGAAAAAGAGCGCGAATAACAGGCCCAGCCCTACGATAAACCCGAACGACGGGTTCAGTACGTCGGACGTGCGCGACGCGAGATGCGCGATATTGAGCGTACCGGTCGCGGAGTAAAGAAGCCCTATCGCGGCAAGCATCAGCATCGACACCGCGCCCGACATCACGATATATTTGAAGCCGCCGCGCGAACCCATCCGCATACTCCCGGACGAGGCCATACCCACTACGGCGATACTGCCTATTTCCATCATCACGAATAGGTTGAACAGGTCGGACGTCATCAGCATCGCTATCGACGAGAAGATGAACAGGTTGAACAGCAGGTGGAAGTAGGTCGTCCGGGACTTGTTCATATCGTTTATCTCGATTAGCAGCGCGATCAGGTAGATCACCAGTCCCGCGCAGAGGGCTAACGGCCCGAGGTACAGTACGATCCCATACGGGGCGGGCCATCCGCCCATCTGGATGACGCTCCCGCCGGTTAAAAGGGTCGGCATGAGCAGGGTAATACCTATCGCCAATCCGATGACGTAAGTAACCACATTCAGGAGCTTCCCGAAGCGTTTATGGATAATCGTCCCGAGCGGGAGAAGAAACGCCGCGATCAGCGGCAGTATGAGAAACAGAGTGGGATTTAAACCTTTCACTCGACCACCTCTTTCTGCTGATGTTCCCGTTCCTCGTTACCGAGGGAATGAACTTCCAGCGATTTATGGGTATGGAAATAATTCAGGCAGATTACCAGCCCTACGGCGGTAGTCCCGAACGCGATCACTATAGAAGTCAGCACCAGCGCCTGCGGGAGCGGATCGACCATCGCCGCCGCGCTCGACACAGCCTGGGTGATAATAGGCGCGGCCGCGTCCTCCTTGTACCCTAACGCGATTAAAAGGATATTCACGCCGGTCTGGAGGATATTTATCGATAGCAGTATCTTGATGATATTACTGCGGGTCAGGATGCCGAACACGCCGATTGTCATCACGGCGCCGGCGGTAATCAGGAACACGGTACCCGGATTCATACGCTTTCCTCCCCGATACTTTCGCTGATAAAGTGAAAGCCTATATTAGAAATCTCGACCGCGACCTTGATACCGATCAGGATATAAAGGATGGTCGCGAAATAGCTGGAAAAGAGGTTGCCGATATTCCCGGTCGGGAAAAAGTCCTGAAGGAAATAATCGGAGTTGACCATCCCGAGAAGCCCGACGATGAGTATTCCCATCCCCGCGAGGCTTTCGAGCATCAGGTACATCGACGGACGGAACGCCTTACGGAACACCATCGATACGAGAATCACCCCGCTCGCGATCACCGCGCCTCCGGGGAAACCTCCGCCCGGCGTCAGGTGGCCGTGCAGGATAATAAACGCGCCGAGGATAAAAACGAGGAGATTGACGACCGGCACCGATGAGGTCATAATCTGGGTCGGCGGGGTCACCTTTTTCGCGGTACGTTTGCGTATCAGCAGGCTGACCGCCGCGGACGACGCGAACAGGACGAGCACCTCGCCCAACGTATCGAAGCCCCGGTAATTCACGACTATCGAGGTCACGATATTCGCGCTACTCTCCTCAAACCCCGCCTCGCCCCACTTGACTTCGGGCTTGGCCGACGGGTTTACCGACTTGATAATATAACGGTACGAGACCCGTTTATTGAGCTCGGAAGAGTTGAGTCCCTTACCGCCGCCGGAGGTATCGGTTAACGCGACTGTTATCAGGTAAACCGCTATCGCGAGGAATATCAGGGCGGCGACGTTGATCAGCGACTGGTATCTAGTTTTCATCGCGTTCCCCCTTCCCGGGCTTGTAGCCGTCCTCTTCGAGGCGGCGGAGCGCGAAAAAGTACAACGCCGTGGAAAGCACCGCGCCTATCGAGGCTTCGGTGATCGCGACGTCGAACGCCTTCATCAGGACGAAAAGGAGCGCGGCTATCAGGCTCACGACCCCTGTGATGAGCGCGGCGGATTTGAGCGAGCGGACGAACAGTACCGCGATACCGCCCGCGCAGATGACTGCGCCGATTACTATAATAAACGCGGTCATTTCTTTCCCCCCAATTCTTCACTTTTCCCTTCGGAAGGAGTCTTATCCCTGCCGCCGGCGAACGGGATACCCGAATTCTTCGCGGCGCGAGCGAGAGCATGACTGCCGATCGGGTTGGTCAGTACGACAAACCCCGCGATCACGAGCGCGCGTAGTATCCATGACGGCTCCCAGAAGATCAACCCCACGCACACGGACAGGAATCCCATCGTGGTGGCCTTCGTCCCGGCCTGGAGCTTATTGTACACGTCGGGCATACGCACGATACCTAGCGTGCCGACAAAGATAAAAAACGCGCCGATAAAGAAAAACACGAACGCGATAATTTTCATTACGATCATCAGAAGCCTCCCTCACGGTAGCGCGCGACAACCAGCACCGCCCCGAACGAAAGTATAGCGTAGATTATCGCGATATCCAGCACGAACGAATTGCCGGTCAGCGCCGCGATAACCAGAAGTACGGCGGTAATTAAAGTGGTTAACACGTCGAGGGACACCATTTTCTCGACCGGATGCCTGAGCCGGATCAGGGCGAAGACGCCGAGCGAGAGGGATACCGCGAAAAATGCAAAGAGAATCGCGAATACTATTTCCATTATTACCTCAAATCGATCTATTATCGAACTATAAAATTCACTCCGCGATACGGCGGATATGTTTCTCGAAGGGAGCCATGATCTGTTCGGCGGTTTCGGCGGTATCGACGCAATGAATCTCAAGCTCGTCGTTCTTCATATCGACCGATAACGTGCCGGGGGTCAGTGTGATCGAATTGGCGAGAAGCATCCTCGCGCCCTCGTTGGAAAGTTTCATGCGGCCGCGTTTGATAGTGGGATGAATCGGGAGCTTGGGATTAAGCACAATACCCGCGATATGAAAATTCGCCCTGACCATCTCCTTGAGGAAAAATGGGATATAGACGATCATCCAGAACCATCGCACGGGATTGAGAATCTTGACGCTGATGTCGAAAAAGTTCAGGATGGCGATAGCGCCGATCAGGGAAACAACGCCGCCGGCGATCAGTTCCTCAACCGCGAAACTGCCCGCGAAAATGAAATAAACCGCCAAGCACAGGATAAAAGCTGTGAAAAATTTCACAATCTGCTTCACAACGGCTCCTTAGATATTCTTAGATATATATATTATCAAATAATAATGCGTATGTCAATACTTGACAATAAAAATATCCAGAAATATTTTAATGCAGAACAGGAATAAAGCAATAATACGACTGAATTGATAAAAAAAAGGCCGCTTGCTTGTCCCGAATGAAATGAGGGATGGCCTTATCCGATATACCCGTCATACCGGACTTGCCGAGGGATAAAAAAGGCCGCCCACGAAGGGCGGCCCGATGATTATTACTTTATCACTTTCTTTATCTTTCCTTCTAACTCTTTTTCGGATACCCCGCCGACAATTTTCTCGACCAGATTACCCTTGCTGTCCAGTATAACAGTAACCGGTATAGCGGATATTCCGCCGTAAGCGGATTCTATTTCCGCCTTGCTCATAATCACGGGATAATTGACGCCTTTGTTCTTGATAAATTTCTTAGCGACGCCGGCTTCATCATCCAACGAGATACCGATAAACTGGATTTTACCGCCGTACTTTTTCTGGAGATTGACAAATCCGGGGATTTCTTCTACACAAGGCCCGCACCAGGTCGCGAAGAAATTCACGATCACCGGCTTGCCTTTGTAATCGGAAGGGGAAACATTTTTCCCGCTGGTTACATCCTGACCCTTGAAATTATACCCGCCCTTTGATTCAGGCTCGGGCTTATCGGGGGTCGGAGGGCCGTCAGGGGTGATTTTTTCGTTCACATAAGATTTCACTTTTTTAACAAACGTATCATACCCGGTACCGCCGACGATTTTATCGACAATCTGACCCTTTTTATCGATAATAAAGGTAGTCGGTATACTCGGTATTCCGCCGTAAGCCTTCTGCATTGCGGCGTCGGCCATAAACACGGGATAATCGACTTTATTCTTCTTAACAAAACCCTTCGCCACATCGGCGCCGTTGTCGAGAGACGCCCCGAGCACGATCAGGTCGCTTTTATAAACCTTATTGAGCTTGACGAGATCGGGGATTTCACTGACACACGGAGGGCACCATGTCGCCCAGAAGTTCAGGACAACAACCTTACCCTTATAATCGCTCAGCGATACTTTTTTACCGGAGGTAACATCCACAGCCTTGAAATCAGACGCAAGCTTAGAGTTATCGATCTTATCCTCTTTTTTGTCGTCTTTCGGCTTATCTTTTTTCGGCTTGTTCCAAAACTTCGCCGAAGCCAGGCCGGTAACAAAAAATACGCCCGCCATAGCCAGCAACACACCCATTACCCATTTGCGGTCTTTTTTCATAAAATCCTCCTGAAAATTTCAACCTACGATAAGTATATCATAACAGGAGAATATTTCAACTAAATTTCCACATTTGTCCGGTAAAATCAAATTTAAGCGGCTTTGTACGCCGTTATTTATTTGGCGTACTTCAATATCAGCGCCTTGAACTCCTCGTAGCTCTTCGAACCGATTATCCTTCCGGCAATCGTCCCGTCGGGGCCGACTATGACAGTCGTCGGGATCGCGCTGACGCCGCCGTACTGCTGGGTCAGGTTATAATCGCCCAGCCCCACCGGGTAATTCATATTCATATCGAGCGCGAACTGCTTCACGGCGGCCGCCCCGATCGTATCCACCGATACCCCGATAATCTGGAGCTTGTCCTTCATCTCCGCCTGGAGACGGATGAACGCCGGGATTTCGGCTCTGCACGGCGGACACCATGTCGCCCAGAAGTTCACGAATACGACCTTTCCTTTATACTGCGAGAGCGTAATATTCTGCCCGCTCAGCAGGTTCTGCACCGTAAAATCGGGGGCAAGGTTCGCGGACTGAGGCTGAGGAGCCGTGTCGGACGTACCGCCGCCCGCGCCGATAAACGGTATCAGCATCTCCTCGAACTGTTCGAGCGAACGGGCGCCTACGAATTTCTTCGCGGGATTGCCGTTACGGTCGATAATGAAGCTGGTCGGCACCCCGGTAATATCGCCGTACCCCTTCTCCATCCCGGGAACCTGCATCACGACAGGGTACTGTATCCCGGACTGGCGGATATAATCGTCCACCGGATCGACCGTGTTATCGATCGATACCCCGATAATCACGATATCGTTGGAATATTTATTCTGGAGCGCGATCAGATCGGGGATTTCCTCTCTGCACGGGTCGCACCATGTCGCCCAGAAGTTCACGAGCACCACTTTTCCCTTATAATCGGACACCTTCACCGTCTTTCCGGTTAAAATATCCACTCCCGTAAAATCGATAGCGTTCTTCGGGTCGGCAGTCTGCCCGTTAGCCGCGGGAGTATCCGTCTTCGGGAGGAAAGTCGGTATCGCGATAAAGAGCGCAATCCCGATGAGGAATATCCCGCTGATGATCTCCACGGTTTTCATATGTTTCTTAATCGACTTGAAGAGCGAAAGGAGTTTCTTGGTCGCGACTCCGGTCAGGATAAACGGTACCCCCAATCCGAGGGAGTACACGACCAGCATGATTACCGCGCCGGCCATATTGCCCGAATCGGTCGCGGTCATCAGAATACCGCTGAGTATCGGGCCGATGCACGGGGTCCATCCCGCGCCGAACACGATACCCATAATGAACGACGAGATGATCGACGGGTCTTTCTTCGCGTCGGACTTCATCCTCGCCTCATAGTTCAGGAACGGGATTGTGATGACGCCCATGACGTGAAGGGCGAAGATAATCAGGATCAGCGCGACCGCCCTGTCCACCCAGACGCGTATACCGCCGAGATTATCGAATATTATATAGAAGACGGACGCGAATATCGTAAAAATAACGGTAAACCCGAGCACGAAAAACACGGAGTTCAGCAGGGCTTTCTTGATGGGTTTTTTATCGGTATCGAGGTCTTTCACCGATACCCCGGTCATATACGCCAGGTACATCGGGATAAGCGGCAGGACGCACGGGGATACGAACGATAAGATTCCTCCCCCGAACGCGATAAACAGATTAACTATACTGAATTCCATGACGGCCTCCGGATAACATATTAGAGAATTATAATATATTATAAATAAATCGTCAAGGGGAAAGAGGATTTTTTAGAGATGAGACGGGAAATTCCATGAAAATCCCGGATAAACACCTATCCGGGAATAACGATGTTATTTCATGTCCTTTTCTATGTGAGATGTAAGCCCGTTGATATCGATAACGCCGGTATAGGTTTTCAGCAGGGTGCGATCCAGCCCGATCAGGGCGCAGTAGGAATTGCCGGGATCGGCCATATACCCGGTTTCCATTTCGGCAGTGGACAGGATGACGGGGAAGTTGATCTTGTTATCCTTGATAAACGACTTGACCGCGTCCGCGTCGTCAGTCCGGGCTACCCCGATCACCGCGACCTTTCCCATCATCGCCTTCTGTATCTCGATCAGACGCTCGATACGCGCGGACTGCTTGGTATCGGAGGGGTCCCAGAAATAGAGAATCACGTCCATCTTCGCGAAACGCGCGAGGGAAATCTCCTTACCGAGCTTGACATCCGTCGCGGAGAATTCCGGCGCCTCGGGAACCACCTTGGTGACCTGTACCTGGTCAGCAGTCAGGGAATTATTATCGGAATCGTCCTGTTTGTCCCCTTCGGAATTTATCAATGAAGAAAACACGATTCCGCCGATTAACAGAACAGTAAAGGCGATAAACATTACCGCGCCTTTATTCAGCTTCTTCTGATCGAATATAGTCTGCATATCCGCCCCCTATTTGATCAGACCCTGCGCTATCAGGGTTTCTTTCAGCTTCGCGAGCGTATCCGGCGCCATCTCGCATAACGGGAGTCTGAACTCCAGCGTATCGATCAATCCCATCAGATGCGCGGCGGTTTTCACCGGTATCGGATTGGTCTCGATAAATAAATTCCTGTGGAGCGGGAGTACCGAATAATGCGCTTTTTTCGCGCCCTCGATATCGCCCTTTTCCCAGAGATTCCAGCATTCGGCGAGTTTTTTCGGGGCGATATTCCCGGTGACCGAGATAAAACCCCGCCCGCCTACGGCAAGAATAGGAAAGTTGAGAAAATCCTCGCCGGAAAGTATCGTGAAGTCCGGCCCCGTCAGTTCGAGTATCTCCATGACCTGTTTCACCGAGCCCGCAGCTTCCTTCAGCGCGACAATATTCCGCACTTTCGCGAGCTTCGCCACAGTCTGCGGGAGCATATTCAACCCGGTGCGCCCTGGCACATTATAGACCACCATCGGCAAATCGACCGCCTCGGAGATCGCGGTAAAATGACGGATAAGCCCTTCCTGCGTGGGTTTGTTATAGTAGGGCGTGATCGACAGGTGCGCGTCGGCGCCCGCCTTCTTCGCCTCGGCGGCAAGCTCGATCGCCTCGGCGGTGGAGTTCGACCCGCTCCCCGCGATCACCTTGATGCGTTTATTGACCTTCGCGGTCACAAACCGGACGATTTCCTTATGTTCCTCGTGGGTGACAGTCGCCGATTCCCCGGTGGTGCCCATCGGCACAACCCCGTGGGTCCCGCTCTGGATATGGAACTCCACCAGCTTCTCAAGCCCCTCGTAATCCACTTTACCGTTTTTGAACGGCGTAATCAGCGCGACAAACGATCCTTTAAACATGGCTCTCTCCATTTGATTACTTGACGAATTATCATATAGGGGAACGGCCTTTTCGTCAAGAAATATAACGAGTTAGGTGATTTTTAAAATTATTTCTAACGGTTACTTTCATTTTTATGTTTACGGTTTTATAATATCATCAGGGGAAATATTGAATAAAGGGGAAATCAATGAAAAGACGTTCAGTATTATTATTCGTACTTATAACGGGCATCCTTTCGCAGGCATATCCGCAGACCCAATCCCGGCTCGTGGTATTCCCGGCGATCCACAATCTCTCCGCGGGTAAGGACGCCGAAAAAACCGAAAAATACGCGCTGATGATATGGAAGTCGCTCTATAACTTCCTGAACATCGTCCCTATGCTCGAAGTACCCAACGCGGACGAAATATCCGGGCTGGAATGGCAGACCGAAAGTATCCCGCAGATCGCGTCCAACTACCAGGCCGCGTTCGTCATTTCCGGCGGGACATTCCTATCCAATAACCGTCTCGTCGTCAATATCGCCCTATGGGATAACGTGAAAAACTCCACGGTGTTGAATAAGACGTACATAACCGGCACCGATTACGAACTTCTCGACACCCTCGACCGCATTATCGACGATACGGTCGGGGCGATCCTCAACACTCCCATTAAAACCGCCGTCCTTAATTTCACCGATATTAAAATCAGCGATAAAACCCTTGAAATCCTCCTCAACGGCAAGACGGTCGCCAATGTGGGCAAGAGCGGGTACAGCGAAAAAATGAAAGTGCTCGCGGGAAACACCTACCATATCGAGTTCGTCCTGTCCGGCGGGAAGTCCGCCTATACGCTGGACGTAATCCCGAAGCCCGACGAGACGGTCAATATCCACTATGCCGCGCTCCCCGACCCGTCGAAGATGATCGGGGGCTTATGGTACTATTCCGCGGTCTCGGCGAATAAGGCCGTACCGCCCGACGCGTACCGCTTTAACCCCGATTTTAGTTGGGAATCCGGCTCCGAGACTAAAGGAAAATTCAAGCCTAAATCGAAGGGAAACTGGGCGATGGACGCGGATAATAAAACGTTATCCTTCGGCGGCGGCGAATGGGGATTCACGTTCGGGAGCGAAACCGCCCTAGTACTGTCGAACTCCTCCGGCGCGGTGCTCTACCTGGCGAAACAACCCTCGTCCGTCCAGCAGGCAAAATCCGTGCTCGCGTTGCCGTTCGGGTATACCACCGACGATAAAATTATGAAAAAGCCGCCGCAGGAAGCGAAGATTATCCGCGATTTCCTCGATATTTATTTCGGGGGTTTGAACGGCATCCTCTACGAGTCCACGTTCATAGGATTAGACCAGCCCGGCGATAAAAAAGCCCTCCAGGAACTCGCGTTGAGTAAGGGCGCGCAGTATCTGGTTTACGGCGAACTCGCGATGAAAAAGGATGTGCTAGGCGGGACTGTCCATGTATGGTCGTCGCAGAAGAACAAGGAAGTATATTCCGAGAAGTTCACCGTGAAGGACGGGGCCGACCTGCTGAAGAAGATCGACGCGGTTTGCGGGAATATCTGCTCGAAGGGATTCGGTCTCAAGCCCGCGCTCGGCACGCTGACGTTCAATATACCCAAAGGGATCTATAGTATAAAAATCTCTGAAAAACTGATCTATAACGCCGATTACGAGGCTCTTCAGATAAAACTGATGCTTCCCGCGGGCGCGGTCTATAAAATAATCGCGCGGAATAAATCCCTCAAGCAATTCTATAAAGAAAATATATCCCTGACTAACGGAAAAAGCTATACGATCGCCGCCGCCGCCCCTAAACCCAACATACAGATATATGAAAAAGCCTTCCAGAATATCTGGGGCGTCTGCGAAAAAGGCGGCAATCCCTACCGGAGCGAGGTTTTCCTGAAGTTCGGGAAGGACGGGGTTGTCGACGCGGGAAAAATCTCAGCGGGCGAGTTCAAATCGCTGGACGCTGGGAAATGGGAGGTTATCGACGAAACCCGCGTGATGATTACCGGTATCGACCCGAAGAAAACTAAAGGTACGGCGTTCGATAAAGCGTGGATTTTTAAATTCACGTCGAAGAACGACGATTATTACCTGACGATGAGCGATAAAAATATGAACGATGTCGCCACCCTCGGGCTTGTAGCGGATATGGAGTTGGTGGTCAATCCCGAAGCGGTGAAGGCGCTGATGAAGAATTTCGCCGGAGTCTGGGGCGCGTCGGACTCGGTCAAAGGGAAGACGTTCCAGAAGTACTACCGTTTTACCGCCGACGGAATTTTCGAGGCGGGCGCGTTCGAGAAGGGAAAGTTTAAAAAGCAGAAATCGGGGAAATGGAAAATTCTCGACAATTCTACCCTCACATGGACGATTAATAATATGGAGAGCGTGCTGAGTTATGATATTTCCCCGAACGGAGTGATCCGGGTCAAGGGCGAAGGGATCCTGCTTTACCTGAACCCGGTGAAATAGGCTCCCGGTAGTTTTCCGTTTTGCCTAATTTGGGTGTACCGCTGCGTTAATCATATCCGGTTCGTTCGCAATGATAATGATTCCGCAATATAGATACCTGTTATCAAAAATATCTCCTGATAGATTCGTACCCGAGAAGGGTCTCCACACATACCGGAACCATCCCGGCGAGCGGCAGTCCCGCGCGTATCCGTCCGCGTATCATCGTGGACGAAATATCGCACTTCGGGAACGTAAAATCCCTGATATAAGGGAATTTTTCCTTCAGCACACGTATATCCTGATGACGCCCATCCGCCGTGTCCGGGATATCCCTGCGCGCCACCGCGAACTCCGCGATCTTCGACAGTTCACCGATCCGCCGCCATGTATCCAGGGTCGCGGCCTGATCCTCCCCGATAATAATCGTGATCTCCCAGTCCGGCTTCATCCGCCGCAGTTCCCCGACAGTATCGACTGTATAGGAGGGAGTCTCGTCGGTCCGCGCGATCTCGATATCCGACACCTCCATCCGGTTATCGTGCCGCGCGAGGTACGCCCCGCTGTACAGTGTGGAAAAGTACCGGAGCTCGGGAGAATCGTAAGGGAGGAAACCCCTATCGATCAGGAAATCCTTCGCGTCCGACGGGGCTACCGCGCAGAGCGCGACTCGCGCGAGAAGCGAGCGCAGTTCCGGCGGTGCGTCCGATGCAACCTGTTTATGCGGGGGGATACGGGTGGGGATATAGATCACCCGTTCGAGGGAAAGCTGCTCGAGCGCGTAACGCCCCAGCAGGATATGCCCGTTATGAGGGGGGTCGAACGCGCCCCCGAGGATACCGACACGCATAGCGCCTCCGTGATGTCCGTATATTTTGCGGGGTTTCCTGAAAAATTGCAACTGCCGGCTAACCCTGATATTGTCAACCCGTGATGCACGGGAGAGCCGGTAAAAATGTCAATCAGTAACTAGCGAAATGAGTCACCCTGAGCTTGTCGAAGGGTGTCAGCCTGAGTATACAGAAATGAAACACCCTTCGACAAGCTCAGGGTGACTTTATAATGAAAATATATTCAATCCGCCGCTTTAAAATATTTATTTTCCGTGCTATACTTCCTTAGTTGAGGGTATCGTGCGGGGTGTCCGCGCATTTAATGGAGGGTCGTATGGGTGATTTTAAGGTCGAGAAGGTAACTGACGTACCGGGGTATTCCGCGAAGCTGACGAAACGGAAAAAGTTCCTCGCGCGTGTGGCATTGGCAATTCTTTCATCTTTAGTTATCGGAGCAAATCTAGGATGCTCTCCAATGGGAGGAATACCAATACCAGTGCCTCCAACACCTAACGTAAATATCTATATCAAACTCTCCACCGTCGATAATGCTCAAGATCTGTATGAACCCGTGGGAGGAGTTACCAACGCGATTTACGCGGTCGGTAACTTCGGAGGATTGAAAGTTAATGGAGTAGCTATTCCTGTTTGGGATCCATCCTCTGCAGTCGCTCAACTGACGAGAGTCAGCGCCGACATGTTCAAGCTGGAACTTCTCAACTATTTGACGAACAATGCCTCACTTTCATTTAGGTTCGTGAACGGATCTCCTGGTTTCGGCGGAACATGGACGAACGAGGAGCAGGAATTCACCGATGATGGTTCAACGTTTGAAGGTGTTTCCAACCGCACCTTAACTATATTTCCAGCTTATTCCTATTGGAATTTTACCAACATCTATATGACGAATGATGTCGTGTCGAATATCGGCGGTACCGCGATGGGGTGTATCACCCATTGGAAGGGTGTAACCTCCACTATGCCTTAACACACTGAGTATTGGAGAAGCTGGTAATATTCACAATGTAGTTCTATTCAGGAGGGTCATATGGGTGATTTTAAAGTCGAGAAGGTAACTGACGTACCGGGGTATTCCGCGAAGCAGACGAAACGGAAAAAGTCCCTCGTGCGGGTGGCATTGGCTATTCTTTCCGGGTTGATTATCGGGAGTGTCGGAGGGTGTGTTTTCATTGATGATGTGCCCACTGGAGGTACTTATAACCCATTAAAAATCAAGTTCGATTTCTCCGGGACGTTCAATCCCGAAACCTACGGAGTTCTTCCGTTCCTTGTCGGCGACATCAATGAAGTAATCATGGGCACAAGCGATTGGGGATGGACCGGCAATATCAACGCGGCCGGTGTAAAGGGTGCGGATGCCGTTGCGATGCTGACTAAGGAATATGACGGTACGTGGTCGATCATCTTAGCTCCCACCAACAATAATATCGCATGGGGTATCGCGTTCAGGGCTGCAAACTATCTGACCAGTGAATGGACTGCCGTTACTAATGACTTCTGGAATAATATCGGCATGCAGTTGACCGGTGTTAACAACGAGCAGATCTTCATCTCCAACAATATGATTATCGGGGTTCAGAAACCCGTGGGTGTTTTAACTAATTTTAGTAATACATGGGGAAGTATTAGCTTCGACGGATTTTATGTTTCTTGGGATCATAAGACTGTTACTATAGACGTCGGCGCTCATGGCGGATGGTCAATATGCACTGGGGATCCTATTGATATGGATATAAATGTCACAATAATATGGACAAACATTCCCGCATGGAACCACAATCCCACGAAGATAGTAGGCTGGCTGCCTTTGCTCGGCTTGGTATCCAATACCAATACCGGCGCGACCACTGCTGTTATTCCTACTATCACCGGCGGCGCGGGATTCCTGCACACCAACGGTGTCGCTACATGGGATCCTAAGCAAGGTAATCCTGTAACTATCAATGCGGGATTAAAAACCGCGTATGTTACCTTCACGGTTCCTTCCGGTTCCGCCCAGACCTTCGAGTTCAAGATGGCGAATACCAACGGTTGGGATTCCGGCGAAGAAGCCAACAACCAGTTTTGTGTAATGCCATTGGGTGTTACCAGTTATACCCAGACTGTGAATTTTTCGAAGTCGAGTGTTTATTTACCGTAATAAAGGATGGTTGTATATGAAAAGTTTTAAAAAGATTGGAGTCGTTTTTGCTGCTTTGTTCACATTGATTTTGGGAGCTTGCCCTCCCCTTCTTCCTCCGGAGAATAATGAGCCTATCCCGCTCAAGATCAAGTTCGATTTCTCCGGGACGTTCAATCCCGAAGCCTATAATGCCATCCCTTTCATTCTCGGGGATGTAAACGAAGTGATTATGGGCGCGGGCGATTGGGATCAGGCTGATGATGCTGGCGGTATTACCGCCTCTGGCATCGGCGGCGTCCAGTTGCTGACCAAGGAAGCGGACGGCACATGGTCGATCACCTTAGCTCCCACCAACAATAATATCGCATGGGGTATCGCGTTTAAGGCTGCAAACTATTATACTGAATTGTGGTCAGCTACTACCAATGACTTCTGGAATAGTATCGGCACGCAGTTGACCGGTGTTAACAACGAGCAGATCTTCATCTCCAACGGAATGATCATCGCGGTTCAGAAGCCCGGCGGGACATTATCTAATGTATCCGGCGCTTTGGTATATGACGGCTTCACCGTAAGCGGGGATCAGAAGTCTGTTACTATCGACGTCGGTGCCCATGGCGGATGGTCGGTATCCAGCTTAGATGGTTTTACTAATGATATAAGCGTCACAATAATCTGGACAAACATTCCCGCATGGAATCATAATCCCTCGAAGGAGTGGGGTTGGCTGCCTTTGCTCGGCTTGGTATCCAATACCAATACCGGCGCGACCACTGCTGTTATTCCGACTATTACCGGCGGCGCGGGATTCCTGCACACCAACGGTGTCGCTACATGGGATCCTAAACAAGGTAATCTGGTTACTCTTGATCCTGTTCTGAAGACCGCTTATGTAACCTTCACGGTTCCTACCGGTTCCGCCAGAACTTTCGAGTTCAAAATGGCGAATACCAATGGTTGGGATTCCGGCGAAGAAGCCAACAACCAGGCAGGTATCCTTCCTATTGGCGGTGGTGTTTATACCCAGATAGTGAATTTTTCAAAAGCAGCTGATTATTTACCATAGAGTTAGGAGGGTTGTATGAGTGATTTTAAGGTCGAGAAGGTATTTGACGTACCGGGGTATTCCGCGAAGCAGACGAAACGGAAAAAGTCCCTCGCGCGGGTGGCATTGGCTATTCTTTCCGGGTTGATTATCGGAAGTACCGGGGGATGTGATAGAATTGGAATTGGCGGTGATGTTGCTTTTTATCCGCCACCTATTAAAATCAAGTTCGATTTCTCCGGGACGTTCAATCCCGAAACCTACGGTGTTCTTCCGTTCCTTGTCGGCGACATCAATGAAGTAATCATGGGCGCAGGCGATTGGGGATGGACCGGCAATATTAACGAGGCCGGTGTAAAGGGTGCGGATGCTGTTTCGATGCTGACCAAGGAAGCGGACGGAACATGGTCGATCACCTTAGCACCTACCAACAATACTGTTGCATGGGGTATCGCGTTCAAGGCTGCGAACTATCTGACCAGCGAATGGACTGCTGTTACCAATGACTTCTGGAATAATATCGGCGCGCAGTTGACCGGTGTTAACAACGAGCAGATCTTCATCTCCAACGGTGTGATCATCGCGGTTCAGAAGCCCAGCGGAACATTATCTAATGTATCCGGCGCGTTGGTTTATGACGGCTTCACCGTCAGCGCGGATCAGAAGACTGTTACTATCGACGTCGGCGCTCATGGCGGATGGTCGGTACGCGCTCCCGGCGTTACCACCAACGATATTGCCGTAACCATTATGTGGAGTGGAATTCCTTCATGGAACCAGAATCCCACGAAGACCTTAGGATGGCTCCCTCTTCTTGGATTAGTTTCTAACACCAATACCGGCGCGACCTTGGTTGTTATTCCTACTGTCACCGGTGGCGCTGGCTTCCTGCACACCAACGGTGTTGCTACATGGGATCCCAAGCAAGGTAATCTGGTTACTCTTAATGCTGGTCTGAAGACCGCTTATGTAACCTTTACGGTTCCTGCCGGTTCCGCCAGAACCTTCGAGTTCAAGATGGCGAATACCAATGGTTGGGATTCCGGCGAAGAAGCAACAACCAGGCTGGTATCCTTCCTGTTGGTGGCGCGGCTTACACTCAGGCCGTAACGTTCAGTCTCGCTCCTGTTAATCTTCCGTAAAAAAAGGCTTAAATATGAGGAAGGCGTAAGCCTTCCTCATATTTAAGGAGTTTTGATGCCGAACGATAAAAACGATTTCACGGTCGAGCCGGTCAAGCAGAATCCCATAGATCATTCTGCGGACACCGGCGATAAAAACACCCCGCCGCAAATCCCCCTCGCGGGAGTCCCGGCTATCCCACGGGATACCCAACCTGTCCCGGAACCGATCCCCGGCGTAACTGTAACCGATGAGAATGGAAAGCAGCAATTCATCCCGTTACCCGGCATCCCGGTAGTCAACCCGAAGTTCCGCGATAATATGGTCAAGCCGAAGAAGCCCCCCGCCCGATAAAGGGTGTGTTGACGAAGCCGGAAATTTAACTATTTTCCGTCCCTGCGATACCCCGCGCTGCATTACTTGTTGATGCGAGGGATAAAGCCGTCTATATAATATGATACATATTAATAAAATAGATTGCTTCGTCCCGCGCTTTAAAAATACAATGTATCGCGGGACTCGCAATGACATTATGAGTTCGTCATAAAGCCTTAATAAACTGTTCCATATATGCGCTAACTTGTCTATCCCGTCCAAACCATGCTACAATACTGCCGGAGTAAAATATGTTCCTGCCGACCACGCCCGCCGAGGTGAAAAAACTCGGATGGGACACCCTCGACATTATTATCGTCACAGGCGACACCTATATCGACAGCCCCACTATCGGCGCGTCGCTGATCGGGCATGTGCTCGCCGACGCGGGCTACCGTGTGGGCATTATCGCTCAGCCCTCGGCAGACAACCCCGCCGATATCGCGCGTCTGGGGGAACCCAGGCTGTTCTGGGGCGTGACCGGTGGAAGCGTCGACTCGATGGTCGCGAACTATACCGCGTCGAAAAAATTCCGCAAGTCCGACGATTACACCCCCGGCGGGCAGAACAACCGCCGACCCGACCGCGCGTCGATGGTCTATACCAACCTTATCCGCCGGAATTTCAAGGCGACAGTCCCTATCGTCCTCGGAGGTATCGAGGCGAGCCTCCGGCGTATCGCGCATTACGACTTCTGGGACAATTCCGTCCGACGCTCCATCCTATTCGACTCCAAGGCGGATATCCTGCTGTACGGGATGGCCGAGACATCGGTGCTCGCCCTCGCGGCGGCGCTACGGGATAACACCGATTGGCGCGGTATCGGCGGGCTTTGCTATATATCGAAGGAACTCCCCGGCGGCGCGCTCGAACTCCCGTCCTACGAGGAGGTCAAGGCCGATCAGGAAAAATTTCTGCGGATGTTCCGCGATTTCTATACGAACAACTCCCCCGGCGGCAAAGCCCTCGCCCAGCGGCATAACGACCGTTACCTCGTGCAGAATCCCCCGTCCCCGCCGCTGTCCGGCGATTCCCTCGATAAAATCTACGAGCTCGGCTACGAGTACGAGGCGCACCCGTACTACCGCGCGATGGGCGATGTGCGCGCGCTCGACACGGTACGTTTTTCGGTCACCGCGCACCGGGGATGCTACGGCGAGTGCTCGTTCTGCGCTATATCGATGCACCAGGGCGCGGCGGTATCGTCGCGAAGCCCCGACTCGATAGTCCGCGAGGTCACCCGTCTCAGCCGCCTGCCGGGATTCCGCGGGGTGATCAGCGATATCGGCGGGCCGACCGCGAACATGTACGCCTCGTACTGCCGGAAACACCCGGGCATCCACTGCGGGAAGCGGCTCTGCCTGTACCCGTCGAAATGCCCCCAGCTCGAAACCGGACACGTCGAGCAAATCGCACTTCTGCGGAAACTCCGCAGGATACCCGGCGTTAAGCATATCTTTATCGCGTCGGGAATCCGTTACGATATGATACAGGGCGACACCGCGCACGGGATGGAATACCTGCGGGAAATCCTCGCGCATCACACGTCGGGGCAGATGAAGGTCGCGCCGGAGCATGTCAGCCCGAAGACGCTCGCGCTGATGCGAAAGCCGGAAGTGAAAAAGAGCCTAGCGGAGTTCCGCGGGCTGTTCGAGCAGTCGACCCGCGAGTGCGGGAAGGAGCAGTTTCTGACCTACTACTTTATCATCGGGCATCCGGGAAGCGGCGGAGACGAAGAAGCCGAACTCGCACGGTATGTATCGAACGAACTGCGACTCAACCCGGAGCAGGCGCAGATATTCACCCCGACCCCATCGACATGGTCGAGCGTGATGTACCATACAGGGATAGACCCGTTCACGGGGGTAAAAATTTCCGTCGAGCGGGATATGAAGCGGCTGGAGGAGAGGAAAGCGAGGATAACGGGCTATCGAGAGAGCAGAAAAAGGTAGAAAGCAGGTTTACGTAAATATAATTGCCACAGAGACACAAAGTTCACAGAGAATTAAAAAGGGGAGTGTATGAAAGATATCAATGAGCTTAGCCATGAAATTATCGGATATGCCATCGAATTACATAAAAATCTCGGTCCCGGTTTATTAGAATCACTTTACGAGAAAGCTATGATTTACGAGTTAAAAACAAACAACGTCAAGTTTGTTTCTCAACCTGTCATTCCCGTGTTTTATAAAAACCATAAAATCGGCGAACACAGATTAGACCTTCTAATCGAAGATACTATCATTGTAGAATTAAAATCAGTCGAACGCCACGACCCGGTTTTTGAGGCTCAACTATTATCTTACCTGAAGATTGCCGATAAAAAACTCGGGCTTCTTATTAATTTCAACACGCGTCTGCTCAAAGACGGAATCATCCGAATGATTTTATAATCTCTATTTCTTACTCTGTGATCTCCGTGCCTCTGTGGCTTACTATTTTAATATCTCCCCGAGGGCGGCGAATAATTCGTCGACATCGGCCTCGCCGATAGTGAACGGCGGCACGAGCCGGAGCGTATTCTCCCCGCACCGCAGGACGCATATCCTCCGTTCGAGCAGCTTCGCGATCACATCCCCTACGTCGATACCGTTCATATCTATCCCGACGATCAACCCCCGAATCCTGACCTCGCCCACCTTTTCGGGATAGTTCGACTGGAGCTCATACGCCTTCGAATGGATATACTCCGACATCTCCGCCACCCTTTCGAGCACCCGTTCGCTCATCTCGTGCAACACCGCGATACCTGCGGCGCAGGCGGTGTAGTTCCCGCCGAACGTGGACATATGCAGGCCGGGCGATACCATCGCGGAGACCTCGTCACGGATATGCGCCGCGCCGATAGGAATACCGTTACCGAGCGCCTTCGCCATCGTGATCATATCCGGCTCGAGCTTGTACCACTGGTATCCGAACATTTTACCCGTCCGCCCGATCCCCGTCTGGACCTCGTCGACAATAATATATGCGTCGTGCTTCTTCGCGAGAGTCTTCAGCTCCGCGACAAACTCCGGGGTCATTATCCGCACCCCGCCCTCTACCTGCACGGTCTCGATAAACACCGCCGCAACCGTATCGTCGAACTTCGACCGCAGGGAGTCGATGTTATTGAACTCGATATGCTCGATATCCGCGAGGAGCGGTTCGAAACCCTTCCGGTACTTGGGCTGGCCGGTGAGCGTGATGGTCGCGATCGTCCTGCCGTGGAACGACCCTTCGAGCGCGAGGAGCTTCGTCTTACCCGGCGATTTCTTGAGCGCGGCGTACCTCGCCACCTTGAGCGCGGTCTCGTTCGCCTCAGCGCCGCTGTTCAGGAAGAACGTCTTGCCGGGGAACGACCGCGCGGCGATCAGCTTCGCAAGCTCCGCCTGCTGGGGGATGACATAGATATTCGATATATGCTGGATCGCGTCGATCTGGCGCTTGACCGCCTCGTTGACGCGCTCGTTACAGTGCCCGAGATTGACGACCGCGATACCGGCGGTAAAATCGATATAGCGATTACCGGCCTCGTCGTACAGGTAATGGTCTTTCGCCCTGACAAACGCCGCGGGCTGCCGTTTGATAAACGGGATCAGGTTGTCGTCGGCGTCCTTCATAAAGTCGCTCATGGGAGTCTCCTCAATATTGTGCCGGATATTGTAACATTAATGATTACCGGAATCAAGCGGGAGAAGGGGATATTTTAGGAATATTTACTGATAATGGGTTAATAATTATTTTTTGAAATAACTCATGTGCATTCTAGAGAGAAGTCTGTCACATTAAACATTTTACCACCTTAACAAATAGAATGAACCCGATTCGCCGCCCATATCGTCATCCAAGTTCGCTCCCGCGATAATACTTTTCCCGTCAGCGGAGATCGCGACACTGATACCGAAATTATCACCCGCCGCGCCGTCCTGCGCTAAGAATTTGTTCATATCCCATTCCGAACCATTCCAATGAAAACAATAAACCGAACCGGAATCGAGACCTTTATCATCATCATAGTTTGCCCCGGTGACAATCGTTCCTCCGTCAGCCGAAACCGCGACGCTGATACCGAAATTGTCACCCGCCGCGCCGTCCTGCGCTATAAATTTATTCGTCTCCCAACTCCATCCGTTATAATGAAATCTATAGACCGACCCAGAATGGTTACCCTTATCGTCATCGCCATAAGCCCCGGCCACAAGCGTATTCCCGTCAGCCGAAACCCCCACACTTATACCGAATTCATCTAAATCAAGTCCATCGTACGGTATAAATTTATTCGTCTCCCATCCCAACCCGTTATAATGAAACCGATATATCGAACCGGAATTAGCTCCCATATCGTCATCTCCGAATGCACCAACGACAATCGTATTCCCGTCGGGGGACATTGCCAGACTAAAACCAAAATAATCTGCACCGCTATAGTCATAGGCGTAAAATTTATTTGTCTCCCAAGTCGAATCGTTCCAATGAAAACAATATACCGAACCGGAGTACCCATTATCTCCGTAGGCTCCCGCAAGTACCGTATTCCCGTTAGATGATACCGCTACGCAATACCCCACGTTATCATAAAAATCCCCGTCTATTGTAATAAATTTATTCGTCTCCCATTCAGACCCGTTCCAATGAAAACGATAGAGAGTTCCTATGCCAAGATCCCCCGGCGCTCCCGAGATAATCGTATTCCCGTCCGCTGAAATAGCGGTACTATATCCAAAACTTTCACCCATAACACCATCGGGCGCTACGAATTTATTCATCATCCAACTTGAACCGCTTTTATGGTAATAATAGACCGCACCCCCGTCTGCTCTTGTATCATCATCATGATATGCACCAGCTACCATGCAATTTCCATCTGCTGAAATCGAGGTGCTAAATCCGAAATAATCGCCGGTTAATCCGTCCGGCGCGATAAACTTTTCCTGGGACACGTACAATACCCTTGATCCGGCAGTTTCGTTAGTCTTACTGTCGCTGCTTATAACACGAGCCTTCAGCATATTTACACCCAAAATTAAATTTTCCAAAATCGACCAATTCGTTGTTCCTGTTACATTCTTCCAAATACCGCCATTTAACTGTATCTGTACTTTAGCCACAGTATAGGGTAAATCCACCGATGAAGTCCCCTCTATCAGGATGTTCGATATATTCATACAGCTTTTATTGGTCGGGGATAAGATAATAATCGATGGGATACTGATATACTCTACGATAACCAATACAGGAATACTTTTATTACCCGCGTTATCCTCAGCATAAATATAGTTTGTGTGAATTCCGAATTGTTCGACTGAAATATTAGCTGACCAATTACTCGCAGTCAGGGCGGCGGAAAAATATTCCCCATTGTCGGTTTTTAAATAGACTCTTTTTATACCGGAATTCCCCGAATCGCTGACTATACCGCTGATCTGGTAATTCGACCCTACTTCCTGATAATTGGATGGCGAACTGATAATTACAACCGGGGGAGTTATATCATCCTTTTTATCATTGATTAGGTTTACCAGATCACTAGGTTCGATGAGTTCTTGAAATAAGGTACATCCCAAGAAAAATAATACCGAAAGTAGAGTAATAAATATCTTCTTCATCTACACCCTCTCTATCATAAATTAATTTTTTCATTCGAAATACATTATTTATGCATTCTACATTATTGTCAAGAATATAATTTAGCGTATTCGTTTTCTCCTTGACGGGATTCCTTTTCCGGTATATAGTAATCCATTCAGGAGGAACTATGCCCGAACCGTCACTCACCCTCATCCTCGGCCCCATGTTCGGCGGGAAAAGCACCGAGCTCCTTCGGCGGATCGAACGCGCCACGCTCGCCAAGCGCGGCGTCATCGTCATTAAGCCGAAGCTCGACGACCGTTACTCCGCGAACGAGGTGGTCGCGCACTCGGGGACCAAGGTACCCTGCGAGGCGCTCCCCGACACGCTCGATTTCGAGGACTTCGTCCGTTCGCATGGGAATCTTGACGGGATAGACGGCGTTTTTATCGACGAGGCGAACTTTTTCAACGGGCTGCACCTGTTCTGCTTCGGGCTGATGAAAATGGGAATCAATATCACGATATCCGCGCTCAGCGGGGATTTCCGGCTCGGCCTGATCGGCGAGACCCATACCCTGCTCCCGCTCGCCACCGAGATTGTGCTCCTCCCGGCGGTGTCGCCGTTAAGCGGCGCCGACGCGTACTATAACTCGTATTCCGGACCGACTGTCGATGGCAATATCGCGGTCGGGGGAAAGGAATGCTACAAGACCCTGACGTTCGGCGAATGGGTCGCGCGGAACAAGAAATAAACTATTTTATTCCTAACTTATCAAATAGAATTCTATTTCGTTTTTTCGCATCTTTTAACATTTTATCAAATGAAATAATTTCTACATTTGCTCGATATTCATCATTATATCCAATATAACCTAAATTATCTGGGGTTTTATGCAATGATGCACGTTTTGCATATTTTTCTATATTATTTGTAATATCACATATAATATAAACAAAAAATAACGTTGAATTTGTAGTTATTATTTGTCTGCCATCTTTATTCATTGCAGTTCCAGCATTTATTTCTTCAATGTATTCATATATTTGTCCTATTGGATTTGAATCATCATTATATTCTTTTCTTTCAGGTTTTTTTAATTCAATTATTACCACAGAATTAAAAGGTGTTTCATATCCTTCAGTATAAGTTACCTTCTTATTGAAAATTGTAATATCAGGTCTTATTTTACTTTCTGATTCTATTAATGGAAACTTTTTTAATTCTAGATCAGAGGCTAAATAAAGATGGTAAGCTAATCTTTCATCAATTAACCAAAGATTTTCATTTTCTATTTCAATTTCATCACTTGTATATTTCATAGGAAAAATAATATTATGAATTACTTTTTCATCATAATATTTATCTTCACGATTTCTTTTTAAGCTATTTTCAAATAGGTCAAGAACTAATTTTCTAAAAATAATATATTGTGCCAAATTTGATTTTCCAATTTCATTAATTTCATTTAAATATGTATTGTATTCCTCTTTAGCTTTTTCTAGTTCATTAGTATTTGTAATATTCATTTCTAATATTTTTTTCACTTCGCTCTTTGCTTCTATTTCTAATTCATGTTTTATTTCATGTAGTTTAATATCAAGATTTTTTCGCTGGTATCAAGAGCAATTTTACTTATTTTATCTTCTGCTTTTTTTAGTAAAAATCTATATTCTGGGTTATCGGAAATATAATCTTGAACTTTTCTATATGCTTTTTCTTTTAAAGGTGTTATATATTTTTCTAATTGCCTTTCTATTTCTTTTGTAATTTCATTGATTATTTCTTTTTCATTTATATTATTAAAGTTCAATTCATCCTCACTTTTATTAATATTAAAATCTGTTCTATTTGATTTTACCGTCTCATCCAGAAACGAGCTGGTTACATAAGTTAATGTATAGAAACTACTATCATCAGATTCATAAAATTTTGAAGATAATAAAGGAAGGCATTTTTGTAATTGAATAAATTTTACAACTCTCTCATTTGCGCATAAAAATATTTTATGTTCGCTTCTTTCCACAACTACTAATTTATAAATTGCGATATTAAATTCTTGCTCTTTAAAAGTAATTCTTGAATTATAACTCTCAGAATTAATCTCTTCTATAAATACCTTATTTAAATTAAAAACTTCATTGGTAGTCATATCAATAACCTCAATCCTTGGACATTTATTAGTAATAAAATATATAAGGATATGTTCAATTATTTTGTTTGCAATAATATCAGATCCTTTTGGAAGATAATCTTTATATGTAGTTATATAATCAATAAGTGAAATTCTGGTAATATTTTTTGCTAAAGATACTTCTTCATTTTTATGATTTTCTATTCCTTCATCAGTTAATATAAAATCAAAACTTCTATTAAAATATTTTCCGTTGTGTTTGTAGTTACTTGAGATATTTACTTTTTTAAAGGCTTTTAACCACATAAATCGTCCAATTCCTTTTCCACCTATTCTTGATTTTTTCACAGAATCTGATGTTAAAAAAGATTCATAATTTATTTCAGTAAAACCAACTCCATTATCTTCAATTATAAAACTATTAATATTCATAAGATTACTTTCATCTGAATATAATCCTTCTTCTCTTTTTATGTATACCTTTACAAATCCATTCTTTTCATCAGCTTCTTCAATAGCTTGAATCGAATTAATAACAGCTTCAAATAACGGTTGTAAACAATCTGTCTTGTTTAAAGATTCATTATTAACGCGATTAACTACATTTACCTTCATTTTGTTTCCTTTTTTTTAATAATTATATCGAAAAAGAATTTTTTGTCAAGGTATTTCAATAAATACGAATATTTCAACTAAAATAAAAACGGTATCAGCGCCTTCCGCTTCACGGGATAGTCCGGGAAGTTCGACTTGTACCATTTATGGTGCGAGAACGCGCGCGGGGCGAGGTTCGCCAATGTCCAGAACAGGAACGTCCATCCCGCTATCGACCATGTCATCACCGCCCACCCCATCCATATAATGATCTCCCCGAAGTAGTTCGGGCATGTCACTAGTTCGTACAATCCCCCTCGCGGAACCGTGTACCGATCGGGATGCTCGCGTTTCAGGCGCAGGATGACCGAGTCCGCCCAACGGTTGATGATATACCCCGCGATAAAGAGCGCCGCCCCTATGATAAAACGCGGGTCGACGAACCATCCCGCGGAATAGCTCTCCCCGGATACCGGCGCGAAAAGCCACCGCCCCTGAAGGTAGGTGTTCAGCATATTGAATATCATCCCGAACAGGACGACCGCCAGCGGCATCTTTTTACTCCGGTTCAGCAGGAACGGATAGATAAAGGCGCGCTCGGCGTAATGGGTCTCCCAGAGGAGGAGGAGCACGACCGGCACGAGGTCATGCCGGGTGCCGGTAATGAAGTAGAACAGCATCATCAACGCCGCCGGGGATTCCATCAGGATCCAGCCGAGACGGTTTCCGAGCGCGGGACCCCATCCGGGACGGACGTAACGGCCGTAGGGCGCGGAGAAGAAGAACAACATGACGAACACGACCGCCCCGATCCCGATAAACCCGTAGGCGATCCCATGATACCACATCATCTCGCTCATTATGCCTCCATCAGATATCCATGCAGATTACGCAGACGTCGTCCTCGAACGTGTTCCCCCCTCGGAAACGCACCAGATTTTCTATCAGATCGTCAATTAATATATTCGCGGAGGATTTTCTATTTTTTTCCAGTATGGGTATCAGCAGTTCGGAACCGAAATCGCGGGTATCGGCTAACGGGAGCGCTTCGCTATCGTTGATATTCACTGTTTCTATCAGACCATCGGTATAGAGAAGGATTTTATCGCCTTTCGCGAACGTCACCGTTTCATTCCGGTAAACCTCACGCCGGCTGGTCAGTTCGTCATTATCGAAAATACCGAGCGGCACGCCCCTGAATTCCGTCTCCATCATGCGGATACCCTTCCGCTCGATAATATACGGAGAATTATGCCCGGCATTGGAAAATACCAGCTTCCGCGTCGAAGTGTTGATGATGCCGTAGAACGCCGTAACGAAATTCCCGCCGGTCTGGTTTACCAGCAGTTGGTTCAGCTGCATCATGAATTCGGCGGGATTATCGATCACATCGGCGAACTGGAGTGTGTAGCTTTTTATCATCGACGTGATAAACGCGGCGGGTACGCCATGCCCGGAGACGTCGCTGACCAGTATACCGAGGTTATCGCCGCCGAGACGGATAAAGTCGAAAAAGTCGCCGCCGACCATCTCCATCGGCTGATAATAGAACGCAAGGCTGGGTAACGGACTTTTCGATGGAATAAACTGCTTCTGGATCACCTTCGCCATCTGCAGGTCGCGCCTCATCATCTCGTTCTTCACCTGGAGCTTGTTGCGCTCGGTTTCAAGTTCGCTCGTCCGTTCCTTCACCCTCGCATCGAGCACGCCCGACAGGTTTTCCGCGGTGGATAACGCGCGCGCTATCCGCATCGAGAGCACCAGCGACTGGAAAAAGATAAACACGAGCAGTCCGAGCGGCAGCAGAAATCCTGTAAGTATAATCCGGTTATAATACAGCAGGTCGTTGATAACCACACCGAACAACAGAATAAACGCCACCAGAATAAAGATTGCTCCCTCGCGGTTCTTTATAGTCAACCGGATGAGAGTAATGATTACATAGGCGCCGCTCGCGAGCATGACCGCCTCGAAACCGGGAAACAGCATGACATAGAAACGCGTCGGGGCTATCAGTGACACTAATATGTAAATCCCGCTGATAATGACGTCGATCCATGTAAACCATTTCCACACGGTCTCGCGGAACAATTCGCGGAAAAAGAGCACAAACGTCATCACCGCAAGATAGATCGTGATAAACGCGATTCGCACCTGAACCACCCACTCCAGCGCGGGTAATAACGCCCCCAGGATACCTTCTCCGCTGACGGTTGCACGTAACGCGATGGCGATGCAAAAGAGACTGAAATAGAGCGACGATTTTTCTTTGCGGCGGTTAAAATACAGCACCAGATGATAGAGCGCCATGATGAATAACGCCCCGATGAGAAATATCTCCGAGAACATCGCGTAATCCCGTTGCAGGATAATCGCGCTCTCCGATCCGATAAATACGCCCTGAAACAGTCCGCCTATCACATCGATCTTATTCCCGACCTGTAGTACTATTTCGATTATCCGGTTGGTATTGTAGAAAAAGGCTATCCTATTAGCATAGGATTCCCGCAACTCATCGAGATTAGTGGAAACATTACCCCCGTCTATGACCATTATCCCGTTAGCAAACAAACGGTAACATGTGGATACCTCGGGGAGTTTCAGCCCGAGCATTTTGTTTACGTACTTATTGGTGATCAGGATACGATAGGTGGCGTACCCTGTTTCGCCGACAGGTTTACCGTCGACAACATATTCGTTCCATACCCCCGGGACTTTAATATACCCGTCCGGCGTGGGTTTGGTAACACTGCCGAAATCCCCCGGCAGCAGGAGACGGTTCCAGTAGAACTCCCATTCCCCGTCCAACCGGAATATTTTATCCGCGTCCCAGTCGTACCCGGACATATCGATCACCCCTTTCGATACGTTCGGGGTATCGGCGATAGTTTGACAGGATGCAAGCGTAGTATATAATATAATCAGTACGAATACCCAAGCCTTTTTCACAATTTACCTCTTCCGATGGTACTATTATAAGGGAGAGCAATAAAAAGTAAATAGCGGGGTATTTTCATTCGTAAATAAATATGATATAATAATGAGCAGTTACTCAGGAGGTAAGGCAGATGAAAGCTAAAATATATATCGTGGCGGTACTACTCGGGATTGCGATGATGGGATGCACCAATCTGCGTCCGGCAGAGGATACGACTATTCCGCCGGTAGAGACATGGTCTACCCTCAATGTCACAGTCCGGCTCGCGGGCGCGGGATGGGACATCAGCGGGTCTACCAACGTCGGCCTCGTACTCGTCCCGATGACGAACACGAATTCTTTAGCGGCCTTCGATATCCGTTACGATTGGTCGAATCAGACCGTCTATCTGAATCCCTCAGGGTCGTTCTCGCATACCTTCTCGAATATCTCGAAAAATCCCGCTCCTGCCGGCGCGGGTAAGTACGGCCTTTTCATTTTCAAGGATACCAATATGAACGGGTCTCCCGAAGCGAATGCGATAGGTTTTACCGAACCACAGCCCGATGGTTCCACCAATATCGTTATCGACGGTAAATCCGCCTATAACGTGACGTTCCAGAAGATCCGCGCGACATTCAATATCACCATGCTTTCTACGAATGACGGGAAACCTTACTATTTATATACGGATAAGTTACCGATTGATATAGGTGCATATCCATTGATAGGAGCATTCCCAAATTATCTTATACCCGCTATAGGAACAGTTCCAACCGATTCAGGATTATCATTTTCACATATTCTGACCTTCGATTATGCTACCAATCTGTATATTGCTTGTTATATAGATATAACAAATAATCTCACGAAGAATAGTAACGACATGGATGGATTCTATAATACTGAAGTCTTAGGAAATAAAATAGCCATTATGGCCAATATTACTCTGGTATCGCCTAATATCTTTTCGTTTGACGTAACCAACGCTATGTAATAACCCATAGGAGGCTTCATGCTGACCCGCGCGATAACATTCACCCTTTTCCTGTCGATATTCCTATCCCCCGCCCCCGTGCCGGAGTTTTATCCCTCCGCGCGCAAACCGCATATCATACCGGTAAATTTCTTGATAAAAACTTCAAATGTAAGTATTCTATTTGAAATATGAATCCCACACCATGTTAATGAAGAAATAGCAGCCCATAACATCGAAAAGTGTCATTTCGCGCCGCGGCGCACGCCGCTTTTTATCGAAACCCTGCGGGAGGAAATCGATGCGGAAATTTACGGTAACGGTTTTCATTCTATCGGTCATATTTTCCGGCTGCGCGAAGCCTCCGGTTAAGGAAAGCGGTACGGATATGGTGGTGAACCGCATCGTGCCGGGAAATTACACCGCGAACTTGGAACTCAATCTGAACATGGATGATTTTACTATTCTGGGGGCGGTTACCGGCAAGGGATCGGCGCTGGAGGTTTTTAACGGGAACACGTTCGTGTTTATCGCGGAGAAGCAGCTCGCCTTTTTCGGCGATGAAAGTACGATATTCGGCTTCACGATGAAGGAGGGGAAATCCTCATCGGTCTCGTTCGGGAAAGCGGAGGAGCTGGCGGCGCGGGCGGCGCTTTACAACGCGATGCTGGCGTATCCCAGCGCGGATTTCATCATATTTCCTCACTTCAGCTTCGATTACGAACGCGCGGTAGAGTATGACAGTCAGGGCTCGGCGGTTATCTGCTACACGAATAAAATTACGGCGACAGTCTACGGGAAGGCGATCCAGTTAAAAGGAACTCCCGCCGGAAACTGAAGGAGCGCGCGATGAAGTATTGGATAATCGTTCTGATGTGTATCATCCCGACGTCTCCGGCCTATTCCGGGGATTTTATCAATCCCGCGCCAGGCGGGAATGATTTCCTGAACCCGGATTATACGTCGTCCGAAGCGGATAAAAAAGCGAAAGCGTTAAATACCCCCGGCGGTATTCTCGAGGGAATTTACGTCGCGCCGGGCTTCGACATTTTAAGTATGGCTCCTAACGTGCTTCTCGAATTCTGGAATCAGAATTTCGCGGTCGATATCTGGATTTACGGGCACATGTATTCCAGATTAGTAACCTATTACGATTATTATCTGGCTCAGAATAAAAGCTATATCGCGAATTACACGGGGGTTTCTTTTGGCGTCGAGGCGAGGTATTTCTTGATTACCGGGATTTTTTCGCCCAGCGTGAGCGCCGGGATTTCCCCCGATATCGTGGATATATTCCGCGTCGGGTTGAACGGACGGGTTTCCCTGAGAATCTGCCCGGCGGATTTTCTCTTTATCGAGCCCTTCGCGGGGATTCATCTGACTATCGGAGATAGTACCTATTTTCAGGCGGGTTTTTTACTGGGATTCAAGCTGTAAACCTATTCCCCCGCCCCGGCGAGCTGGCCTATATAGTCCTTCAGGTGCACGAAACGGTACCCCTTCGCAATAATCCCCGGCAATGCGATCTTCAGCCCCTCGAGCGTGTTCCGTTCGGGAAAGTTCATATGCATGAGGATAATCGCGCCGGGCTTCGTCCCTTTGGTCAGACAGTCCGCGATCTTTTTCGCGCTCGACGACTTGTCGAAATCGTAGGTAAATAAATTGAAGCCCCCCGCCTCGTAGCCGAGCTCGTTTACTATTTTCAGCGCGACGTCGTCGAATACCGCGGTACCGGGACGGTAAAACAACACCTTTTTCCCCGTCAGCGCCTCTATTTTTTGCGCGGACAGCACCACCTCGTCCACCACCTCGCCGACATCCTTCGTGCCCTTGACCCCGTAGTACTCCTTGCCGGTTACCACGCAGGGTTTATGATACAGCCCGTGATTCTCGATCTCGAACAGTGGATTCGCCGCCAGTTCCGCGAATATATCGGGATTCGCGTCGATCCAGCGGGCGTTAATAAAAAGGGTCGCGGGGATATTCTTCTCGATCAGGAAATCGATGAGTTCCTTGTCGTACTTCGACCCCTTGGGGCCTCCGCACGCGTCGAAGGTCAGCGCCATAATTTTTTCTTTCGTCTTGATTTTCAGCTTCACCCCGGCGATATACGCGCCGCTCGTCTTGGGCTTCATATTTTTGTACTTCTCTATCATGGATTGCTTCAACGCCTGATAGTCCGCGCTTTCGGAGGGCTTTTCCGCCGATAGAAGAAGAAAAGGCATAAAAAGTAAAAGTATTATATAACGCATTTGCGCTCCTTATACAATCTGTTTCCGAAGATCGATCAGCTTCCGCATATGGAGGGATTCCCGTTCTGCGAGGCTTCCGAACGCGGCGGCGAGTTTCGGTAACGGGGTATGCGCGGCGAGCGATCGGTAAAATTCCACCGAGTCGTTCTCATGCGCGATCGCCCGTTCTACCGCAGTCTGTAAATCTCCTATCGACGCGATACCCGCGCCGCCGGGATGTTTCCCGGGATATCCCTCCGGCAGAGTTTCTATTGCCTCAGCGGTATCTTGAATATCCGCGCTTACCAGCGCTTCCAGTTCGCGGTGATGCTTCAGTTCGTCGCCGGCGATCTCACGGAACACCGCGCACACGGTTTCGTTATCGAACGTACAGGCATATTTTTCGTAATCGTTGACGCTGCTCTTCTCGAACTCGAGCGCCATCCGCAGGGCGAAACGTTCCAGCGCGCCGGGTTTCCATTCCCGCTCGGCGGGCGCGGCCTTGATAATCCCCTCCTTTCCGGTGAGGGTGGTATAGAGCAGGATTCCCCCGAAGACGAGGAACAGCACGGCGGCGGCGATTTTTATCACTTTCTCCGGGAGCACCGATTTCAGCGCGGAACCGACCAATGTCGCGATCAAAGTCGATACCACAAGCGCGAGCGACGCGCCGATAAACACCGACCACGGGGATTTCGACCCCGCTGACGCGGCAAGCGCGGTCAGTTGGGTTTTATCTCCGAGTTCGGCGAGAAATACCAGGGCGAACGTACTGAATAACAGTTTCCAATCCATTTTTACCCTCCGCTCGGCGGACTATTTTAATATATCCGCGATAGCTGAAAATCCCGACGTTACCGCGATATCGTAAGGCGTTTTATTATGAAAGTTCCGCTTCTCTTTATCGATTCCCATCGTTAGCAGGAATTTCAGCGCGCCGTAATTCCCGCATCCCGCCGCGACATGCAGGAGGTTTTCTCCCATCGTGTCGGCAGATTTCACGTCCGCGCCGTGTTCCGCGAAATACTTCACCGCGTCGTTATTCGCGCGCAGCACCGTATAGAAAATAGGCGTCCAACCATACTTGTCCTTGATATTCGGGTTCGCGCCCTTCGAGATCAGCATATCGACCGTGAAAACATCCCCGTTATACGCGGCGTAAAATAACGGAGTCCATCCGTAGGCGTCCGGCGGGTCGATAACCGCCCCGTGCTGTATCAGGATGTCCGCGATACCCGTATTCCGGTACTTGACCGCGATATGAAGCGGGGTGAGTTTATCATGATCCGCCGCGTTCTGTTTAATCCCCATCGACAGCATGAGTATTACAGCATCGGAAATCCCCGATTTCACCGCGTAGCAGAGCGGCGTCCATTCCTTATTATCCTTCGCCTCGAGCGCCCCCTTGTTACTGCAAAGGGTTTCTATCGCGGCGTACATTTTATATTCGGCGGCGTAATGCAGGGTGTTCTTCCCGCTGTAGTCCTGCGCGTACAGCCCCGCCCCTTTCCGCGCGAGCATCAGGAAGATATTAGTATCCCCGCCGATTATCGCGTGATGGATACAAAGCCGGCCGGCGTTATCCGGCGATGTGAACGACGCGCCTTTCGAGTTGAGGAGCAGCGCGGCGTCGAGATTCCCGAAATGGCACGCCAGATGCGCCGCCTGCTGGCCGTACATATCCGCCGTATTCACGGGAATTCCCGCCTTGAGCGCATTCTCAAGCGCAGTCATGTCCCCGATTGCGGAGTACCAATGCAGTACCGACGATTTATTTTCACTGACATATAAATCAATGGGTGTCTGCCCGGCGGAATTAGTCGCCGACGCATCCGCTCCCCGATCGATGAGGAGTTTCGCCGTGGTAAAATTACCCTGCCATGCCGCGAGATGCAGGGGAGTTTCGCCGTACCCGGCCTTCGCCCCGATTTTCGCGCCCTTCGACAGCAGGTATTCCGCGATCTCCGGGTATCCGTAGAACGCCGCGTTATGCAGGGGAGTCCAGCCCTTGTGGTCGGCGTCGCTCACCCCCGCGCCCTTCTCGGTCAGCGCTTTGACGATCAGCAGGTCCCCCGCCTGTACAGCGTCATGCAGAGGGGTTTTCATGTAAATATCCTTCGCTTTGACATCCGCGCCCTTCTTTATCAGCAGGTTCGCCATACCGGCGTATCCATGCGAGGCCGCGATATGCAGCGCGGTTTCCATCCCGCGCCGCCCGCATAGCTCGTTCACCCCGACCCCGTGGGAGAGTAAAAACTCCGCGAGCGGGATATGGTTCTTCTCGGCGGCGTAGAACAGCGGCGTTATCACAGTCACCTCGCGGGTCTCATAGTACGCGACAAACGAGAAGTGCAAATCCGCGCCTTTCGACGCGAGCGCCGCGACCCATTCGGCATCGCCCTTGTCGCACGCCTGTATCAGTTCCATATTAATACCCGGATACGCGGACGTCCCGGCGGTCAGTAATAATAACAAGATGAATACGTATTTCATTATAGGCCTCGCAGAAGCGATTATTATATCGAATATCCCCATTCCTGTCAACCCGCTGCGTGTGCTGCGCACACTAATCCCATTACAAACACTATTATTAATTCGCCCGCCAGCCTGCGACAAACCGTACACTGAGCGAAGTCGAAGTGCCGTCACACCGAGTAACCAGTGGTCAAGTATTTCTGTCATAGTGAGCCTGTCGAACTATGACAGTAAATCCCCCGCTGAGCGGGTTCAATCCCGACTGCTGCGCAGGCTAAACCCGATATCAAACTGGCACAAGTACCAATAAATAGCCCGTGGTCAAAAAAGTCTGTCACCGCGAGCCGTAAGACGGCGAAGCGGTCTGTTAAAGATTGCATCGCTATCCTAAAGTATAATTTCACAGTGACTTATCAGCCCGCTCCTGAGCGGGTTCAATCCCGACTGCTGCGCAGACTAAACCCGATAACAAGCAGATTCTCAATACATGGATATAGCCCGTGATCATACTCGTTCGTCATAGTGAGCCTGTCGAACTATGACAGAAAATCATATCGCAGGCTCCTACTCTATTCTTCCTTATACGCCGGTAATGGGTCAGACGCCGCTCAGCCGCTCTCCCTTGGTACTTGGCACTTCTACCCGTCTTGAGCACGGGTGATTTATTCATATAGCAAATCAGTTAGAAATCGGGTCAGATGCCGCTCAGCGGCTCGTCCTGCGGCTCGCCCTTCGCGCAATACCGTCGTGGCGCGCGAAGGACTCACGCGTCCTGCGGCTCGCCCTTCGCGCAATGCCGTCGTGGCGCGCGAAGGACTCACGCGTCCTGCGTTTCGCGTATATCGTCGAGGAACGCGGACAACCGCCTGACCTTGATCGATATATCCGACTCGAACCGTTCGTAAAATATTTTATTCTTCTGCACCGGGTCGATTTTTATCGGGTGCTTCCCCGTGGCTACCAGGTTCAGCACCTTCCCGGGGTCGACTTTCGAGTACTTCGAGAACGATATCTCGATCCATTTGCCCTTCTCCATCAATGTCTCGATCCCCATATCGCACGCCTTGATCTTCATCCGCGATATTTCGAACAATGTCGCCACCTCGTCGGGGACGCGCCCGAAACGGTCGGCGAACTCGGCGGATAATTCGCGGATATCCTGCTCGTCCCGCACGGACAGCACCTTTTTATAGACCTCCATCTTGAGGGACGGTTCCGCGATATATCCGTCGGGAATAAACGCGTGATAGTTCAGGTCGATCATGGTATCGGTCGATGCCTTAAACTCGCCCTTGAGGCGCTGGATTTCCTCGCGGAGCATGCGGATATACGAGTCGTACCCGACCGCCGCGATATTTCCATGCTGTTCGCGTCCGAGGATATTCCCCGCGCCGCGTATCTCAAGGTCTTTCTTCGCTATCTGGAATCCCGCGCCGAGGTCGGTGTATTCGTTGATGACATAGAGACGCTTCTGCGCTTCCTCGGTCAGCACCCTGTCCTTCGGAAACAGGAAGTACGCGTATCCCTGCCGTTTCGCGCGGCCGACGCGACCCTTGAGCTGGTAAAGCTGGGATAGCCCGTAACGCTGGGCGTCGCTGATGATGATCGTGTTCGCGTTGGGGATATCCAGCCCGGACTCGATGATGGTCGTGCAGACGAACACGTTGTAGTGCCCTTTCACAAAACCGAGGAAAGCCTCGTCGAGCTGTTCCTCCTCCATCTGGCCGTGCCCGATAGCGACCTTCGCCTTCGGTATCATCTTCTCTATCGAGTAGGCGTACTCCGGGAGACGCTTGATCGAGTTATGCACGAAATAAACCTGCCCGCCGCGGTCAAGCTCCCGTTCTATAGCGAACTTGACCACCTCGCCGGCATAGTCCGCGACCTGCGTCTCGATAGGGATACGCATATCCGGCGGGGTCTGGAGGAGCGAGATGTCGCGAATCGACGACAGCGCGAGGTTCAATGTGCGCGGGATCGGAGTCGCCGACAGCGAGAGGAAGTCCACATTGGGGTGGCGTTCCTTCAGGTTCTCCTTGTGCTCCACCCCGAACTTGTGCTCCTCGTCGATAATCACGAGGCCGAGCGAGTGAAACTTGAAGCTGTCGGAGAACAGGATATGCGTCCCGATAATCACATCGAGCTTATGCTCCGCAAGCTCGCGCTTGAATCGGGTCACATCCTTTCGGGGTGTGAAACGCGATACCGAGGCGATTTTCACCGGAAAACCCTGGAAGCGTTCGGTAAACGTGTAATAATGCTGTTCGACCAGCACCGTAGTGGGAGCGATCAGCGCGACCTGCATCCCGTCCATCACGGATTTGAACGCCGCGCGCATCGCGACCTCGGTCTTACCGAAGCCGACGTCCCCGCACAGCAGGCGTTCCATCGGTTTGGGGCTTTCCATATCCTTCTTGATTTCCTCGAGCACGCGCACCTGATCGGGCGTCTCGATATATTCGAACTGGTCCTCGAATTCCTTCTGCCATCCGGTATCGTCGCCGAAACGGTGCCCCTGAAGCTCGGCGCGTTTCGCGTAGATAGCGATCAGCTTCCGCGCGAATTCCTCGACGCTCCGCTGTACCGCGTCGCGCTTCTTCGCCCAGCTCTTGCTTCCTATCGAGTCGAGATGCGGCTTGGTTACGCCCGCGCCGATATATTTCCCGATCATCCCCGCCTGTTCGAGCGGCGCGAACAGCTTCTCGTTATCGGCGTACTCGATCAGGATATAATCCTTCTCCTTGCCGAGCACATTGATACGCCGGATGCCCAGGAACACCCCGATACCGTGATTGAGATGCACCACATATTCGCCCTCGGCGATATCCTCGACGCCCTCGAAGAACGAATCGATCTGGCGGATACGCTTGCGGAACAGGCGCTTTTTTCCGCTGATGTCGCTTTCGCTGTAAACCCGCCATATCTCGCCGTCCGGGGCAGTCAGTTCGAAGCCCGTCTCGATATTCGCGACGACTATCAGCGTATCCTTATCGACGGGGATCGCGTCCTCAGTGTAGACGACCTTCGGGTCTGAGCGGCGCAGGATTTTTTCCAGCCGGAGCGCGAGGTCCTCATACTCGGCGAAAATGAACGTTTTTTTCCGTTCGCCGTCGCGCGCGCTTTCCTCGAGGAAACGGACGAAATTGGTGAACCCGCCCTCCAGCACCGACGGATGCCGGACATTGAGCGTCACCGCCTCAGCCGCGGGATTTCCCGTCAGCTCGATTATCCTGTCCGGGTTCAGGTCCTCGAAACGGTGCAGCAGGTACTCCGCGGGGATATCCTCCGGCATATAACGGGTATATTTATTAAATACTTCCTCGCCCGTATGAATCCATCCGTCCGGCAGAACTACCGCTGTCGGGAGCACCGAGTACGCGGGTATCCCGTCCGTGCGGGAATAGAACTCCGGGAAGCGGGAATGCATGATCGTATCGTCGAACTCCCCGTCGGGGATCTTTTTCTCCTTCCAGAGCGAGAATTCCGACGCGGGGATAATAGAAAGTTCGGGGATTTCGTCGATCGACTTCTGCGTGACCGGGTTGAAGACGCGGATCGACTCGATCTCGTCGCCGAAAAGGCTGATACGCACCGCGTCCTTGAAGTGCGGCGGGAAAATATCGATAATATCCCCGCGAATGGAGAAACATCCCGGCTCAGTGACCTTGTACTCGCGGATATAGGACAGCCCCGCGAGCGTCCGCGCGAGCCCGGCGGGGTCTTTCGTCATACCTTTTTTCAGGTTGAGGATGCTTTTCTCGAGTGCGGCCTTCGGCGGGAGTTTCCGCAGGAGCGATTCGATTGTGGTCACTACGATCAGCGGTTTACCGGTATTCGCCATACTGAATAACGCGCTCATCCGGTCGGCGAGTTTGTCCGCCGACGGGAATATATTCGTGAACGGGATAACGTCGATATCGGGAAAGAACAGCGCGCGGTCCTTTTCGAGGGTTTTCGCGGTCTCGAACACCCCTTCCGCCTGAATCTCGTCGATAGCCGCATAGATAGCGGTGTGCGTATTCGACAGTACGGACAGCAGAAACGGGATTACCCCGAGCGGCGCGCGGAGATGGGTGACGCGGTTCGAATTCAGTTCCCGCAGAAGGGATTCCCATTCGATATGGTCGCGGATGGTTTCGAACAGGGGACTTTTCATGTAAAATCCGTGTTAGATATTCGTAAATGTCACGTTTGTGATATTGCTGGGTTTGCTCAGCAGGTTGTATTCGTAGGAATAAGCCTTAATCATAAAGAAATAATCGTACCCGTTTTCTAGTTGCGTATCGTCGATCTCGCGTTCTATGTAGTAAACAATCTTCGTCGGTTGTGTCATCGTAATAATACCGCTCCAGATAGTGGGTTTATTCTGCACCCCTTCGGTGTTCGGATATTTCACGCCCTTATCGGCGAGAAGATTGTCGCGGGTATCGGACACATAGACCCAGTACCCCGTAATATACGATTCGTCGTTCATCGCCCAGAATTCGAGCTTGATCTTGCCCGATTCCACCGACGCGGTCAACGCGAGGGGCGGCTTGACATCGCGAATCGGTTCCGGGGCTTCTATACCGCATGCGGCAAGTCCGAGAAGCAGGATAATACCCGTTATAACGGGGTTGAACCATTTAGATTTTTTCAACGGTAACCCTTTTTTATCATCAATCCCCCGCCGAACCTCCCGTAAAAGCGGAAGACAGGCGCGGGATGATAATTTATTCTCTTTCATATTTCCGTTCCGTTAAAATGTCACATTCGTCGCGTTGCTGGGCACACTGTAGACCGTCTCGCTCAGGCTATACCCGTACGCCTTCACATGGATATAATAGGTATTTCCGCCCTGAAGCGCGGTGTAATTCGTGTCGTTCGTCAGGTTGAGCGTCTTCTTCAGGGCTTCTGTCATCGCGACCAGCCCCCCGAGAGTGGGAAAGTTGGTCTGTCCGTCGAGACTGGGAAGAGCGCGGTAGGAATTCGTCTGCGCGGTTAAATCGGAAAGGTTATCGGCAAAACACACCTGATAGCCCTCGAAATAGGTCTCATCGTTGAACGCCCAGAAGACGATTCGGATCGTCTTATTGGTGACCGTATTAGTTGACCCGCTTACCGTATAGACGATATTAGTCACCACCGCGGTCAATCCCAACGGGGAGTTCAAGTCGATAACCGAATTAATCGCCTCGACGCCGCATGATATAAGCAGGAAAAATAATCCTAACGCGGCAAACTTTTTCATTCGACCGGCCTATTGTACCTGTGCGAGCGATAAACGTTTCTTTTCGTCGATACTGTCCACTTTCACTTTCAGCACTTCGCCCATCTTGAAGATATCACGGGGATTTCCTCTCTGGATCATGCGGCTCTTATGAAGGAGCGCGGACTGTCCGGGGGCGACTTCGACAAAAATGCCGTAGTCTTCTATACGGACGACCGTCCCATCCATTTCGTCGCCGACCGCGAGGCCGAACGCGAGTTTCTTCACCATATCGGCGGCATAATCGAGCTTCGAAGCATCCTTACTGTAGATCATCACCTGCCCGGTTTCTTCTATCGATATATCGGTCTCGCTCAGTTCGGTAATCTTCTTGATATATTTCCCGCCTGGGCCGATGACCGCGCCGATTTCGCTCTGCGGTATCGTCAATACTCTTACCTTCGGGGCGCTCTCGCTGACACTGGCGCGGGGCTTATCGAGCACTTTATCCATCACGCCGAGCACGTACAACCGTCCGGCTTTCGCCTGCTGTAACGCCTCTCTCATAATCTCATAGGTGATTCCTATGGTCTTGACATCCATCTGGAACGCGGTGATACCTTCTTTCGTCCCGGCGACCTTGAAGTCCATATCGCCGTGGTGGTCTTCCAATCCCTGAATGTCGGAAAGAACGACATACTTGCCGGTTTCCTTATTCCATACCAGACCCATCGCGATACCCGCGACGGCGGCCTTGATCGGGATACCCGCGGACATCATCGCGAGACTGGCGCTGCACACGGTCGCCATCGAGGACGACCCGTTGGATTCGAGCACCTCGGAGACCATACGGATAGTATAGGGGAATTCCTCCAGCGACGGGAGCAGGCTCTCGACCGCACGTTCCGCAAGACGGCCATGCCCGATTTCGCGGCGTCCCGGAGGGCCCATCCGCTTGACTTCGCCCACGCTGAACGAGGGGAAGTTATAATGAAGCATGAAAGTCTTTTTTAAAGTGTCCTCGGCTTCGATAGTATCGACATACTGGAAGTTATCGACCGCGCCGAGAGTGATGATACCCAGCGACTGGGTCTGGCCGCGTGTAAACAGGGTCGAACCGTGCACGCCGGGAAGGATATCCACATCGATAGTGATATTGCGGATATCGGCGGACTTACGCCCGTCCGCGCGGACGCCTTCGTCGAGTATCTGGGTGCGGACTATTTCTTCCTCGAGCTCCTCAAGGTAGACCTTCGCCTCTTTATATTCGGGGCTTTCCTTCGTGATTTCGAGCTTTTCCAATGCGCCTCTGCCGGCCGCTTTAACATTCGCCGCGCGGCGCAGTTTATCGGCATCCGAATTGACCGCCTTCATCGCGGGAAGCGCGATATCGCGGATTCCTTTCTTTTTCTCGTCGGTCAGCAGGTTCTCCGCCGGTTTATACTGGGCTTTTTCAGGCTTGATCTTCGCGACCAGTTCTTCTATCAACCCGATGATCTCGAGGTTGGTGTTATGCCCGAGCTCGAGAGCGCCGAGAAGGATTTCCTCGGATACGGTCCTCGCTCCGCCTTCCACCATACAAATACCCTCGCGGGTACTCGCGACCACAATATCGAGGCCGGAGTCTTTTATTTCGTCGAACTTGGGGTTAACGATATATTTACCGTCCAGATAAACCACGCGGCATCCGCCGACGGGCCCGAGGAACGGTATCTTGGATATCGCGAGCGCGGCGGAAGCGCCGATAATGCTCAACGTATCGGGAGGAGTAATCAAATCGGAACAGAGCGTGGTCGCGACCACCTGAAGCTCATGGAAAAAGTCCTTCGGGAACAAGGGGCGTATCGGACGGTCGGTCAACCGTGAAATGAGTACGCTGTTATCCGAGGGCTTGCTCTCGCGCTTCAAATACCCGCCGGGAATTTTTCCCGCCGCGTAATACTTTTCCTGGTACATCACGGTCAGCGGGAAAAAGTCCGCTCCCTCCAACGGGTCGGGACTCATACACGCGGTAACCAGTAATACGTTACCCCCGCTCTTTATAACAACAGAACCATCGGCCTGTTTTGCCATCTGCCCGGTTTCGATAATCAGGTCCATTTCCCCGATTTTCTTTCTGACATTAATAATAGCCATAATTTCTCCTTAGAAATCGAAACCGTAATGAGATGCTTGCGGTCTCTTTATCTTTTTATTATATATTTTTCTACATATTTACAGGGAAGGTAACTCAGTTTCGCCTTCCTCAGCCCGGGGATGCCCATATCCTGTTCCCGGTTGACATACTCGTACTTCCCCAGGAGGACGTCCCGCGCGAAAAGGAAATTGATCGCCTGGTAACTCCCCTCGTATGAGGTATCCGCTTTCTCGAAGTGGACGACGCAGGTGTCCGGGGTGATGCGTTCCCCGAACGTAAACGCCACCATACTGCCTTCGACGAATAACACGCCGCTATCGAGGTTCATTTCCCCGAAGTTCCGGAGAAGCTCCCTGACCGCGTGATACTCATGGTCATAGGCAGGATCGGCGGCTCCTTTGCGTTCTATCCATCGGCGGCAGAGATTGAGACAATCCTCGAAATCGGAGGTCTCGTAAGGACGGAAGCTGAAGTCGTAATTCGACATAAACTTCCTGATAAATCCCCTTTTCCCGTCGTAATGACGCCCTTTCAGGTAGGCAAGGTCTTCGACCCGGTAGATATAATCGAAATTATCCCTATCCGGCTCCGCGGAATAGCCGTGCCCGTCTAAAATCTCCGCATGTTCCATAGGGGCGCGCCGCACCACCTGCGGCCACCCCGTTCCCTCCGCGAAATCGAAACACGCCGCATAGGCGGCGGGTATATCGTTCACGCCGAGAGGGGGAAAGAACCGTTTATGATTTTCATACTCGGTCTTTATCAGAATTCCGCCGTCCCACTCCGAAAACTCGACGGGACGGAATTTGGCCCATATATAAAGGTTGCCGAATAATAATTCTGAAACCCCCGTAGGATTATCCGAGACCAGCTTATCGAAAAAGCGTTTATCTCTCCATTCGAGGGGCTTCCAATCCCGAATCATTCAATCCTCCGGTTTATACCCTGCACCGGACGTAATTAGAATGAGCCGCGGATTTCCAAACTCTCGATGAGAGTCTTATAACGTTCGACATCGATACTGTGCAGGTAACGGAGCAGGCGTTTCCGCTGTCCGACCAGCTTCATCAGGCCGCGCTTTGAATTATTGTCGTTCTTGAAGTCTTTGAAGTGACGGGTCAGGTTATTGATCCTTGTCGTCAGGAGCGCAATCTGAACCTCGGGAGACCCGGTGTCCCCGTCGTGCTTCGCGTACTTGTCCATAACAGCTTTTTTGTCCGAACTTGTAATCGGCATTTTTTCCTCCGTGCCGGAATTATTACCCGTCGATAGGGTTGGTACCCTAAAAACAGGCTCTCGTTTTAGAACTATTATTATAACGGGTAAACCCTAATTATTCAACAAATGAGCCCGATTTTGTGCCGCGCACCCTAATTCCGTAATTTTATTAAGGGCGGTGGCGGGTTCTAAAAACCCAATGGAGTCATTTAAAAAGAGATTCTTCATTTCTTTCTGAACGGCCAGAAAGAAATGAAGCAAAGAACCCCGCACAAGAATGCGGGACAAGCGAGCCGCCGCGCCGATAAAGCTTAGGAGAAGAACCGGGAAATCCGAGTCGGGCGCAACTAGCGTGAAAGTTCCATGCGAAGTGAAAGCGAGCCTGCGTCGCACATGCGCCCTTAGTTGGATTTCCCGGCAGTAAGAAGCGCTTTATTGTGCGCGGTGTGCTGCGCACGCTAAGCCCGGTCTCAGCGGGTTACCGATCCAGAATCATAGCCCGTGTTGGCTACGACTCGCAGGACGCGAGAAGTGCTATCGAGAGCCACGGATGGCGAAGACTGTGTTCTCTCCCGCCGCTGTGACGCGACTTTTGCTAAGCGAAACGGAAAGAAACGACGTCTGTTCGAGCCTTGCTTTCTCGCGCTTAGTGATTTCTTCGCGGCGAGTTACGGCGTTTCCCGTTTCGCGCTCCTGTGCTTTGGAGCGTCATTCCGGCGGAGAACCTCTTTCTTTGTGACTTTCTCCTCCTATGATAAAAAACAATCTACTTATGTATTTTTCAGTATAAAATTCGGGAAGTCCTCGAACACCCATCCATTCTTGAGAGTATCATAGATAATCCCGAGCAGT
>JABLXV010000054.1 GCA_013177895.1 Brevinematales bacterium
CGCGCTGGGAAGATCGACATTGATCGCGGAGGTTTTTATCACCGTCGAGGTAATCATAAAGAATGTCAGGAGCTGGAAAACTACGTCGATCATCGGGGTCATGTCGATCCCGGTTTTGGTAGAACGCTCTTTTTTTATCTTCATAAGTAACTCCGATTACATTTTGAACTATTCATATTATACCTGAAAAACACAAGATAAACAACAATTCCGTAAAATAATTTCTTGTTAAACAAAACGGTTAAATTCTTGTGAATTATAGCTTTTTTCTTTATAATATAAATAACATTATACTGTGCCGTATATCCCAAAAGCGGCTCGTATATTATCGAATAAAACTATTTCTGAGAAACGGGAAGGAGAAAATAGGATGCCGCTAAATGAAAAAGTGACTTTGGGTGAGTACCTGCAGGATGCGCGTAAGGCCAAAGCGATCTCAATAGATGAAATCGTACGCGAGACGAACATATCAAAAAAATACCTCGAATCGCTGGAAATGAACGATCTTTCCGTGTTTCCCGGGGAAACCTATCTCCTCGGATTTCTGGCGACCTACGCCGACACCCTCGAGCTCGACCGTAATACGGTTATCTCGATCTATAAGCGGCAGATGCGTATTGAGCAGGACGCGCCTATCGAGCAGTTGGTCGGTACGTCGCAGAAGAAGTCGAAACTCCCGCAGGTCGATCTGAAATCGGTCGGTATTATCGGAGGGGTTCTCGGCGCTCTCCTTCTGCTCATCCTTATAATCTCGAATATCCGCGTTCCCAGCGGCGGCAATAACCCGATACCTCATTCGAATAAGTCCTATACCTATAACCTGACCGATTTGGACAAAATCACCAAGCAGGAGTACGGCCTCGGGGATATGATCTATATTTCCAACGGCACCTCCCTTATCCATATGGAACTGAAAGAGCTCGGCGCGTCGAAAAGCCTCCAGATCGCGGTCAATAAAATGAACTATACGATCAAAGAGCGCGATGTGCTGAATATCGATAGCGACGGGAACAGTATCAAGGATATGGGCGTGGAGCTCACGCGTATCACCGATGGGAAGATTTATCTCAGCGTCTTTATCCTGAAAGAGGATGTGACCGATAAGACCAATATTTCCGAAGGGACTATCCAGAAGTATAAATCCGCCGTCATCGCCGAAAACGAGCTCCTATCATCTAAAATTAAGACTAAGATCGATATGAAGGTTGTCGCGGATGCTACCGGATGGATGGAGTATTCCGCCGACGGGGCTGAACCCAAGCAATTCGTGCTGAAGAAAGGGATGGAAGTACCGATCGCATTTGATAATGAAATGACCCTGCTTCTCGGTAACGCCGGCGCGGTTAAAGTGGTGATCGGCGATAAGACCGAACCGGGCGGCAGTTTCGGGGAGATCAATAAATCCATCTTTTACTGGAAAAACAACCAGGGCCAATTCTCCCTCAATAGGGCGTTCCTGAAGTAATGCGTGTTTATTTCGATGCTTTAGGATGTCCTAAGGCGCTTGTCGACGCGGAGAAGATCGCGTCGATAGTCCAGAACGCCGAGAATGAAATCGTTTTATCCCCCGCGGACGCGGAAATAATTATCATCAATACCTGCGGTTTTATCGAGACCGCCAAGCAGGAATCCATTAATTCTATTCTGGAATACACGGAAATGAAGAAAGATAACCCCGGTTTGAAAGTAGTCGTCTCGGGATGTCTGACCGAGCGTTACCGGAACGAACTGTGGAAAAGTATCCCGGAGATCGATTCCATGATCGGGGCGCGCGATATCGGGAAGATTCTCGACGCGCTTTCCCGGAAAAGCGAGGATATACTCGATCAGGGCGAATACCGCGAGTATGAGTTTGACGGGGCGCGGACGCCGCTTTTTTCCGGCAACCGGTACGCCTATCTCAAGATCTCCGAGGGATGTGCCCGGCAATGCGCCTTCTGCGCGATTCCCGCGATCCGGGGGCCGTTACGCAGCCGCTCGATAGAGGATATCCTGAACGAGGCGAAATTCCTGCGCGAAGAATGGGACGTGCGCGAATTGATTCTCGTCTCGGAGGATACGTCGGCCTACGGGCAGGACAGGTACGGGAAGAAAAGAATCATCGCCCTGCTGGAAAAGCTGATAGAGATGGATTTCGACTGGATTCGCCTGCTGTACTTATTCCCTGACGAAATAGTCGGTGAAATAGCCGGATTGATGACCCGTTCGGATAAAATATGCCGCTATATAGATATACCCCTTCAGCACGCGAGCGGCAGGATTCTCCGCGCGATGAACCGTCCCGGAGACGCGGAGAGCTACTTATCGATGATCGAAGGTATCCGGGCGAAAGTCCCCGACGCCGCGGTACGGACGGCGTTTATCGTAGGGTTTCCCGGCGAGGATGATAGCGACCATAAGGCGCTCGCGGAGTTCCTGAAACAAGCCCGTTTCGACAGGGTGGGCTTTTTCGAGTATTCCGACGAGGACGGGACTCCCGCGTATGCGATGACGGGGAAAACGCCGGTCAGCGTAATCCGCAGAAGGATAGAAGAACTCAGCCGTATACAGGAAGGGATTTCCGCCGAACGTCTCGCGGGGCGGGTGGGAATGACGCTGAAATGCATCAACGACGGGACGATGATGGAACGGGGAGAAACGATGACCGCGGTATTCCGCAGCCAGTACGAAGCCCCCGAGATCGACGGTAATGTTGTCGCCGAAATAGAGCCGGGGGATGTCCCCGATGAGCCGTTCTATCAGATACGAATCACTAACGTGCTGCCTCCGCACGATTTGGAAGGAGTCATCATTGAGCCGTGAAAAACCCCTGAAGTTCGTATGGACGATTCCCAACGCGTTGACGATATTCCGTATCGTACTGATTCCCCCGATACTCATTATGATCTATCTCGATAACTGGGTCTCCCTGATAGTCGGGGCGATACTGTACGGGATATCCGCTATCACGGACGCGCTCGATGGAAAGATCGCGAGGATGCTGAACCAGCAAAGCGAGTTCGGGGCGTACCTCGACCCCCTCGCGGACAAATTTCTCGTGATCGGGTGCTACGCCGTATTCGCGCTGAAACCCGAGCTTCGGATACCCTTCTGGCTTGTAATACCCATACTCCTTCGGGATATCTGGACTACATGGCTGCGGTCGGATTGTCTGAAAAAGGGCATCAAGTTTACCACATCCCTGATCGCGAAGGCGAAGACGCTCGTGCAGATGATCGGCGCGGCGCTGATTATTATAGCGATGCTTCTTTTCAGGGCGGGCGCGCACTCGGTGAGTATCACTTCGGTGGAATATAAGACGATAATTATCGATATACTGGGTGAAGGGATGGTCTGGCTGATTTATTTTCCCGTTGTCTTGACAACTTTGATAGTTCTTTTTACGCTTTATACTGCGTTTGATTATTATATGCAGATTCGTAAAACGGAACGGGGAGAAAACGATGGCTAAGGGTGTGTTTTTTAAAAAACTGAGAGAATTCCTGGTAACCGGTTTTTTCATCGGTTATATTCCGTTCTTCCCGGGAATGTTCGGCACGCTGATGGGCGCCGGGATATATGTCCTTTTAAGCGAATTCGCCTATATCTATTATCCTGTGACAGCGCTTTTCCTGATCGTCGCGTTTCCGTTATCGGACTACGCGGAGAAGCACATCTTTAAGGAAACGAATAGCCCGCACATCGTCATCGATGAAATTGTCGGATTTATGGTTGCGATGACCACATTCCCGTTTATCGCAAAATGGGGCGGCCCGGTCGATGCTGTAACATTATCGAGTCTAAAGTTCCTTGTGATAGGAATTATACTCTTCCGGGTATTCGACAGCTGGAAGCCGTTTCCCATCAAGAGGGCGTTAAATATCGGGGGAGGCGCGGGAATTGTGCTGGACGACCTGATCGCCGCAGTCTATACAAATATCATGCTGCAGTTTTTACGGATATTCGACTCACAGTTCCATTATTAATCACTGTCTTTCAGGCGGTCGTAAACTTCCGCCACCTGGTCTTTAATCGTAAGGAATACCTTCGCGAGCTGCGGATCGAAATGTATCCCGGCTTGTTCTTCTATTATAGCAAAAGTCTTATCGAGCGGGAATGCCGGCTTATAGACGCGTTTATTGGATAACGCGTCGAAAACGTCCGCGAGAGCGGTGATACGCCCTGATAACGGGATATTTTCGCCCTTGAGCGAATTCGGATACCCGGTCCCGTCCCACTTTTCATGGTGGGATATCGCGAGCTCGAGCGCGAGCTTCATAATATCGTTATCCGCGTTGACCAGTATTTTTCCGCCGATGAGGGTGTGCTGCTTCATTATTTCGTACTCTTCTTCGGTAAGACGGCCTGGCTTCTTCAGGATATTATCCGGGATACCGATTTTCCCTACATCGTGCAAAGGGCTCGCGTACTTGATGTTTTTCACATATTCCTCGTCCAAGCCGAATGCGCGCGCTAGGAGTTCGCAGTAGAAGCTGACCCGTTGAACATGAAATCCCGTCTCGTTATCGCGGAATTCGTTAGCGGCGGATAACCGCATAATCGAGTCATAGTGAGCCTTCAGCAGGTCGTCCTGGAGCTTCACATTTTCGAGCGCGACCGCCGCTTGTGCTCCGAGGGAAATCGTGATTTCTTCGTCATATTTTTTATAGGTGGATAGCTTATTCTTATTGGTCAACTTGTTGATGAGCTGGAGAATGCCTACGACCGAACCCTCGCGGTTGATAAGAGGCACGGTCAGCATAGCCTTGGAACGGTACTGGTTGATCTCGTCGAACGATTTATTGAACGAGTAGGGCTTACCGTCGATCTTATAAACATCTTTAATATTTACGATCTTTCCGGTATATGCCGCGAAGCCTGAGATACTTTTTTTGGAAATAGCGACCGTAAATGCCTTAATCGTCGACTCGAATACCTTTTTCCCCATCCGGCGTTCGAGGGTTTTATTGGATGTAATCACGAAGCGTAACAAATCCTTTTCCCGGAGATACAGGCTTGCAGCGTCGGAATGAGTGATATCCATGGCTGATTGAACGATGAGCTTGAGAAGCCGCTCGAGGTTGTGTTCACTGGTCAGGGACGTCATAACCTGAATAAGTTCTGTGATATCCTGTCGTGCCTTGATGCCGCCTTTCTTTTTCAAAAATGTACTCCGTAATTAGACTCTCTATTAATGTCGATATTTTCAGCCTAAATATTAAATTTATTGCTCGCGAATCCCCAGGAAAGACGAATTGAATGGGATTTCGATACGGGACGCGGTATACCCGGCATATTTACGTCCGACCCGGAAATATCCGGGATCGATGCCTCTTTCGCGGAGCATGAGTACGAGTAGAAAAATCCCGAGTCCGGAACCTTCTATTTGATTGGAGTGGTCATTGATGAAACTTACCAAGTCTTTATATTCCATTGCGAGACGGAAGCGTTCGCGGATACGGCTTTCCTCGATCGAGGAAAGTTCGCAGTTGTTAAGCACCTCGATCCGAATGCCGCTGTCCATCAACTGAAAAAGAATAATCAATTCATAGCTTTCGTTTATCAGCGTATTCTCGATTTCTTCGGAGGTATGGGCGGAGAGAAAATCCCTGAAGAGCTTCATCCCGTATGCGTAATGATCCAGATTGTCCAGATCGAGAGAGTTACTTTTAAAAATCACCCGTTTCAGATTAGCCTTGATACCGTTGATAATGATTTCCTTAACGCCGTTATAAAGCATGCTATTGTAATCGGTGCGTCCGGCGGCTTTAAGAATTTCATCGATTATCGTTTTTATTCTATATATAACGCCGTCGTTGTAAAAATACAATTTGATACCGAGATTATCGTTCTGAGAAATATGTTCTATAATCGGTTGAAGTTCTGTGTCGGCCTTCAGGATAAAAGTTTCGGTATCAAATATTTCCGTCATTGCGGAGTGTTTGGCGAGAGAGAGTTTTCGATTCTCTGCAAATTACTGAGCGCATAGGGGTGCGACGGATCGAGCTTCAGGGCTTTTTTAAAGAATACCGCGGCCATTTCATGATCCTGACGCGCCTCGAACGAAACCCCAAGATTGTTATAATAACGTCCCTTCGCGACATTGTTCTCGTTACCGACAAAGAAGATAGCGGCCTTAAACGCGACCTCGGCCTGATGGTAGTTTTCCATTTTCAGAAGGGTCAATCCCATCCGGTTATAGAGCCCGGACGAAATAGGGGATATCTTCAAAGCCATCTGGTAGTATGAAAGGGATTTGGAAAAGTCCCCTTTATCTTTATAAGTGTCCCCGATAATGGCATATAGTTCAGGGTCGTCTCCAAGGTACTGAATAGCTTTGAGCGCGATTTTTATAAGGCTGTCTTCTTTTCCGGAAGTCTTATACAGCTTAATAAGCCCCCAGTACGCCTGCGCGTTCTTAGGGTTCGCGTCAATTGCGTCGAGATATTGTTTTTCTAATGAAGCCGGCTTAGTCTGAGTCGGCCCCGGTAATTCCGTACCCTGCTGAGCAAAAATCGCCCCTAAACCTACTAATAAGATTAAAAGGGTGTATATTTTTTTCATTTGTCCTCCTTTTCATGATAAAATATTAGTTTTATTTCATTTCCCTTTTCATTAAAACCCACTTCATGCACAACATTCTTTATTAAAAAGAGTCCTTTATTAAGGCTATCGTTGTAGATATTCTGATCGATAACTTTTAAAAACTCCTTATAATCGAAACCGTTGCCCTCGTCCTTGATATGGAATTCGAATTTCTCAGAAGAATAAATATACTTAATTGTAACTTTTCTATTCGCGAATTGGGGAAGTTTCAATTTCTCCATTTTCTCTTTGATAAAGGAATCAAGTACTTCCACTTTATTTTCGCGGGAGATTTCTTTCTTCAGGTCAAGGTTCCCATGCTCGATCGCATTGCTCAGTGCCTCGTAAAGCCCCATAGTCATATTATCGACAGATAATTTAGCGCTCCCAAGTTCTTTTAACTCGGATACGAGATAGTTAACGATCATCTCAAGATTACTGTTCAGGTCTCTGGTAGATATAACCAGTTCTTTATCGATATGAACCAGATAGGGTTTCATTTTCACCGGGACGCTTCTCGTAATAATCAATTCTTCCGCTTTCTTGATCGTGGCGATTAATTCCACAATGCTGATAGGCTTTTTTATAAAGTTTAATGCGCCCATTTTCATACATTCTATTGCGCTGTCAAGTGTCCCATATCCGCTCATGATGACGAATATTATCTCGGGTTTGACGCTCTTCGCGAGTTTCATCAGCGTCAGCCCGTCCATCTCCGGCATTTTTATATCAGTCAGCACAATATCATATTTACCGCTCTGGATCTTACTCAGGGCTTCTTTACCGTTGCATGCGGTATCGCTTTCATAATTATTCATTCCGAGGAAACGCTGAACCATATTACAAATAGGGGGTTCGTCGTCTACAATCAGAACTTTCAGCTTGTCCATATTAAGTCTCCTTTATTGTAAGCCCTTAGCGAGATGATTTCATTAACGCTACATATTATAAAAGAATATTAAATATTGTCAAATCAGTAGAAGAATAAGGTTTAGCATTCATTCAAGACAATGTTACAATACAGACGCATGAGTTGCCGGAACCGCCCTAATCGTTATTTGACGAAAAAGCTATAATCCGGTATAATATTCCCGTGCTTCACCTTTTCGAAATATCCGTTCTTTTTATCAAAAATGGGGCTATAGCTCAGCGGGATAGAGCAACGGTTTCCTAAACCGTGGGTCGGACGTTCGAACCGTCTTAGCCCCAATTTTACTTCTTCGCTTCCGCCTTTTTAGGCTCTACCGGTATTCTGCTCATAAAGAACGCCAATGCGAAACCGCCGAGGAACGCCGCGATACTTAGCGTAAATATCAACGCATCGAACGTGAACCCGCCCTGTATCTGCATCCAAATCTGATAGAAAGACGCGAGCATCAGACCGATAATAAAGTACATCGTTCCCGACGGGTACTTTTTCAGGAAGAAGTCGATTACCTTCGACGCGACAAACACCCCTAAAACTGCTCCCACACCGAATACCGCGAGGGGCAGAATCACATCGGTAAAATTGGTTGAAATTCTCGCCACCATATTGATAACATGATAGTACTCGCCGAATACGATTAGAAGCGCTGAACCGGAAACTCCCGGTACAATCATCGCGGTCGCGGCGAAAAATCCGCATATACCGATCCAAAGGAGATAGTCCCATGTCCGGGGCGGGGTAAAGTCCGCGAGCGCTGCGGGCGCGGAATTGGTTACCGGTACAGCGGTATTCGCGGATAATTGGTCGATCGCGATATTGGATAGCATCGCCGAGTTGGTTTGCATAGGTATCGTCTGTGGTTTTATCTCGGGGACAGTCCCGCGGAACACGGTCATCGATACGACTATCGCGATACCGATCACGAGCGCGGCTATTCTAGGGAACGTCGCTTTCATATCCTTCTGTATCTTGAATACGAACGGGAGCGAACCGGCGATCAATCCGGCGAATAGGAAATAGACCGGTTGTTTATATACCGTCTGCAGAAGGAAATTCAGTATCCGGGAGAAGCCCCAGATACCGATGCCGATCCCGATCAGGAGAAAAAGAAGAAATATAAAACGGCTCTTGGTTTTATCGCTTTTTATTTCCAGGACAAAATTCCCGATAGCGTCCATCATCTTATCATATATCCCGAGAATGAACGCGATTGTTCCGCCGGAGACGCCGGGTATCGCGTTCGCTATACCGATTGCCATTCCGCGAAAAATATTCAATAGATGCTGCACGTGATGCTCCTCGATAAATTGGATATTATTTTAACGTGTGACCCGAAAAAACACAAAAATACAGATATTCGGCAACCCGATAAAGAAAAAGCGTTTTAACAACTACGCTAGACGATTAGAGCCTTCTGTTTGTAGAAGTGTTTTTTCACGGATGATTACGCATGGTCGCGTATCAGTCGTTCGAACAGGAACAGTTCCTCGACAATAATTTTTCCCTCCTCCATCTTACCCTTCGCGAGATAGACCGTGTTATTTCTCAGGAGATGGGAATATTCCTTGAAGACCTTAGGGAAAACAATCGCCTCCAGATTTCCCGTCTGATCGGAGAACATCCCGAATGCCATCTGTTCCTTCTCGCGCTTCGTCTTGATCACCCGGAGTTTATAGAAGAACGCGATGAGCGAAACCTGCTCCATATAACGCGCGTCGATAATTTTATCGATACGGTACTGTCCGATCTCCTCCGCGTAGATATCGAGAGGGTGATGCGTCAGGAATAAGTCGGTAGCCTCCATCTCCATCTCGAGATCGTTTTTCTGATCCTCCGGCTTGACCGGTTCGCGGTTCTTCGGCATCAGGTCTTCGATAGAAAATTCCCGCGCTTCCTCCCTAAAAAGCGAACCCTCGCTATCCCGCCGCGCGGACTTGATCTTATTCGGCCCTATAGCGAAAACCTCGTCAAGTACGGACAAAAGTTCGATCCGCGACGTCCCCGGAAGGGTATCGAACGCACCCGATTTGATGAGGTATTCCATCGCCTTGATATTGATGCCCTTATCGCGCGAACGGAGGTAAAAGTCCATGAAGCCGGTAAAAATCCCGTTCCTCTTTCGCTCCTCGATAATCCCCTTCGCGGGCTTCTTCCCGAGGTACTTGACAAGCGCCAGTCCCGCGCGGACTTTATTATCGTCGATGCTGAAATATAATTCACTCCGGTTGATGTCGATCGGGAGAATCTCGATATGGTGCATCTTGACATCGTTCAGGTACTGGTTGAGGCGCGAAATGAAGTCGAGATTGTTATTGAGCGAACTGACGAAAAACTCGAGGGAGTAGTGCGCCTTGAGGAACGCCCCCGCGTATGCCGCGTAAGCGTATGCCATAGCGTGGGCTTTGTTGAACCCGTACCGCCCGAAATCGACCAGTATCGAGAACAAACTTTCCGCGTACTCGGTCTCGATCTTCCGCGCGAGACACCCCTCGATAAACTCCTCCTTGAGCGGCAGGATTTTCGACGAGTTCCGGGTCGACAGCGCCTTCCGAAGGATGTCCGACCGTTCCCATGACATCCCCGCGACATCGTGAGCGATAGCAAGCACCTGCTCCTGATAGATAAAGAGCCCGTAGGTGTCCCGCGTGATCGCATCGATATGCTTGTCGACATTGTATTCCACCGTTTTCTGGTGGCGGCGGATATACTCGTCGGTCATCCCCGAACGGGTCGGGCCGGGACGGTACAGCGAGATAACGTCGCAGAGACGGGTGATGGTATCCGGGCGTATCTTCTCGAGCAGGGTCTTCATCCCCCTGCTCTCGAGCTGGAATATCCCGGTGGTG
>JABLXV010000055.1 GCA_013177895.1 Brevinematales bacterium
ACGTCGATTTTGATGAACCCAGTATCGTCGAGGTCGTCCTTAGTCAGCTGGGCGACCTGATGCCCGTCGCGCGAATGCTCCATCGACGCGTATCGGGTGATGCCGCGCGGGAGTATCATTATCCCGCCCGCGTGCACGGACGTGTGGGACGCGATACCCTCGATCTTCTGCGCGATATCTAGAAAGTGATGGATTTCCGGGTCGTTCTGGTAGAGCATGCTCAGCACGGGATTATCATGGATATATTTCGAGAGCAGATGCTCCGAGGTGAAGGAGAACGGGATGATCGAAAGGAGTTTTTCCAGTTTCTGCTTCGGAAGCTGATAAACCTTCGAGATTTCCCGGATGCACGAGCGGGCCATCATCCGGCCGATAGCCGCGAGGTGCGCGACATTCAGCGCGCCGTAACGCTCCGTGAGGTATTCGAATACCTCGTGCCGCCGCCGCCAGCATAAGTCGATATCCACATCGGGAAGCTGTTTCCGCCCCGGATTGAGGAACCGCTCGAACATCAAGTTATTCGCCACAGGATCGACTTTAGTTACTCCCAGCAAAAACAGGACGAGGGACGATACGGACGAGCCGCGCCCCCATCCGAACGGGATACGGGATTTCCGCATAAAGCGCGCGATATCCCAGACGATCAGGAAAAAGTTCTGGAGCTGGAGCTTCTCGATAACCGAAAGCTCGTACAGCAGGCGGTTTTCATACTCCTTGCCGTAGCCGAGCCGCGCGCAGCGGGATTTTGTGATCTCGCGGAGCTTGTTCGCGTTCTTGCTGAACGACGGTATCTTAAAGGACTTGATATCGAAACGGATATCGATCTGGTCGATTAGGCGGGCTGTGTTTTCCATGAAATCGGGATGATTCCTGAAAATATGGCTCACCTCTTCGGGCTTTTTCAGCACGTAGTCCGCGTCAAGATCGATCGGGAGGCCGCGCTCGTTTCCGCTATGGCTCTTGAGGCGGTGGCTGTTCAGGAAGAGGAATGCGTCTTTATCCCCGTTGAAGTAGCGTGCCTCGCACGCGGCGATCGGTGTCAGCCCGAGGGTCTCGTTTACCTCGATGAGTCGCTTAATCTGCGGGACCTTGTTCAGCCCGGTGTAGTTGATTTCCATATAGACATGGTCGCCGAAAATATCGCGGTATTTATCCCTGACCCCGGTCAGGTAGCTCATATTATCAATATGCATCAAAAGTTCGGCCTCGAGTACGACCGCGTTGCCCTGCGAGAATTTACGGAGAGTTTCCCGCGAGATGACATATTGTTTCTTCGTGAACGATGTATGATGCGCGATAGTGTTCAATTTGAACAGGTTGTGCAGGCCGGTGTTGTTCAGCCCGATTAAAAGAATGGGATAGCGGTTTTTGCCGCTATCCCCTTTGATGAATAATTCAATTCCGTAGACCGGTTTCAATTTTTCCTTTTCGCAGAGCTTGGTCAGCTCGAAAAAACCGTAAGTCGATAAGGTATCGGTGAGCGCGACACCGGGATACCCGTGAAACGCGCAGAAACCGACCAAATCTTCAAGCCTGATCAGCGATCCGTAGAACGAATACTCGCTGTGGGTATGAAGATTGATAAAACCCATTATAACTTATCGATCAGCGCTTTTAACTGGGTCGCGGAACCTTTGACGAAGGAACCGAATACTTCCTTCTCGCTGTCGGCCGCGGCCATAATACGCACGTTATCCGCGAAGAAAATTTCACCGGTAGACGTGTCTACCAACTGCGCGGATACAGAATAAACGCCTTTCCATTTCTTGATCGTGGTATTATACGCAGGGGCGGAGTCGCTGTCGATATAGAGAATCAGGACTCTCTTGATACCCTGGTTTGCAAGCTGTTTCAGCGCGGCGTCGTCGGCTTCCTGAATCTTGTTCAGGTTGACGCCCGACGGGAACTTGACCGCTTTGAAGCCCTTGCTCTTCATATAGGAAAGCATATCGGAGGCCATATTCGGGATCAGCTCCATATCGCCGTCCTTATTCACAATCGCGACAACCGCGGTGGGAATATCATAATTCGCCTTATTGCCGGCGGTGAACGACGCGGTCGCCATCGATTTCTGGACATAGTTCTTGAGGTCGATATAGTACTTCTGGAAATCCCCGCCGAGGGTGGAGAGTTCGTTGAAGGTGATATCGAGATTGGCGTACAGCTTGGTGGAACCGACGTTCTTCAGGCCGGTAATCTTACACTTGACGGAACCGTCCTTATCGGAAACGGCGGTACGGTTATAATCGCCCTTGTTGTTATTCAGGGTGAAAAGCACCTGCGCGCCGTAAACCGCGATCTTACCCTTATCGCCGGAATAATACACATTATAGGTGAATTCTCCGCCCTTAGAGGTATCGACTTCCTTGACGCCGTCGACCGCTTCGAGGGAGATCTTTTTCAGGACGTTACCCGCGAGGTTGATGTAGATAATCGCCTCGTCCTTGCGCTCGTCGACTTTAGCGGCGGAAAGCGCCGCGGTAACATACGCGTTGACCGCGTCGATCACTTTACCTTCGTTGATGTACGCTTCGGCTTTTTTAATCTGGTCGTCGACCAGTTTCTTCTTACGCATCAGTTCGTCGATGATATTCTGGCGTTCTTTGTCTACGGACGCTTTGGTGATCTTGCAAAGCACCCATACGGAATATCCGCTCAGGCCGTCCTCGCTGAACGGAACCGCGGCGGTCTGTTCGACCTCAAGCCCGCCTATATTCGCTTTTGCCTTGGTTTTAATATTCTGCTCATAGTCTTTCTGAAGGACGGGATCGTTCAATGAGCCGTATACCTTCAACGCGCTGGAAACTTCCGATTCCTGGAAAATGAACTCGATCGTTTTCGCGGTCGCGTCTTTGTACGCCTTGTCCTTGACCTCGACTCCCGTACCCAAGTCCTGCGAGTAACCGACGAAATAGTAGTACTGAGAGGAAGTAGGCGGGTTGAGCGCCCAATCGGGCTCTTTTACAGGGGCGCTATTGCCGCTTTTAACAGCCGCGCCGCCTCCGCCGCACGACATCAGCAGTATTCCCATCAGCCCGGATAAAATCAATGCGCTTCGTTTCATTATGTCCCTCCATAGTTTTTGTTAGGATTTCATATATCATAACACTATTTGGTAAATATTTAAAGAAAATCGGCAATTTTTAGGGGATGAATTAATAGAAGCATTCCATCGTTTTTTGCATTCCCTCCAGTAGGCCGCGAACCTCGCTGATATCCGGTTCGCCGTTCAGTATTTCGCAACGGATACCGGTATCGGTAATCTCGCTTGACGGGCAAACCGTAAACAGCGCCGATGCCGATTCTATCAGCTTCGGATTCTCGATAAACGCCTTGACCTGCACTTTATTTTTTTTAGCGGTAACCTTGATCAGCCTGTTGAACTCCGGGTCGAACGATTTGATGCTTCCGCCGGAAAACAACCGGCTGAAAAACGTGGATTTTTTTATCCGCATATCGAAATCGTAGGGGGTGTTAAACGCCAGATGAAGATGGGTATGAAAATACTGAACGTTGGAGTTCTTCGCGGTATGCAGGATAGGGTATAGGAATGCATAGAAACGCCCGATTTTGCCGTTTAATAGGCACGGGAAACGCATCTCGAAAATAGTGCGGAAAAACGGCTGGTTCAGCATGTCTTTAACTTTTTCTATATCACGGGTACCCATCTCTTTACCCGCGAGCTGAACCAGAATAGGGGAATCGAGTATCGCGTCGAAATTTTCGCTGTAATTCAATCCCAGTCCGCCGCCGAGAGTTTTCCAATGTTCTTTCATATACCCTCCATTCGAATAATGACTATTCTAATAGCGAAATCTTTTTTTGTAAATACATAATTCTTTGTCAATCCCGCGGACGTGTATTATAATATCCGTCAGGAGTATGCAATGGATTACAGGAAGTATGGAAATATCGTTCTGTTACGCATCGACCGCGGGGAAGAGGTAATCCGGTGCCTCACGGATACCGCTAATAAGGAAAATATCCGTCTCGCGCAGATTTCCGCTGTCGGCGCCGCGGACAGCCTCACTATCGGATTATTCGACACCCGTACCAAGACATACTCCACAGTCGATCTGAACGGAGAGTATGAGATTACCGCGATGGAGGGGACGATTACCCGGATGGACGGAAATGTCTACCTGCATCTGCATATTACGGTCAGCGACGAGGAGTTTCACGCATTCGGCGGCCATCTCAACCGAGCGGTCATCAGCGGCACGTGCGAAGTCGTCATGCATCTGATTGACGGCGAAGTCGATAGAAAGTTCGATAACGGTGTGGGACTGAACCTCATCGATTTCACGGGGAAATAAATGTTCGACCTTTATACGATCCAGATGATCCGGGAGAAGAAGCCCCTGTTCGATACGCGTCACGCGTCACGGTATACCCCGGAGATAATCGATTACATCTCCTACTACGGGATGCTTTCCGATACGTTCGACCATTACTATGGCTATATCGATTGCAAAAAGTACCGGATATTCGCTAATGTTTTCGTGCCGCCGCGCCCGAAGGGAAATATCCTGTTCAATCACGGGCTTTATAATCATACCGGCTCGCACTGGCGGTTTCTATCCTATCTATTGGAACAAGGTTATACGGTGCTGACATACGACTTTCCGGGGCACGGGCTTTCCTCCGGCGAACGTTTCGCTGTCGGGGACTTTTCCGACTATACCGATGTGATGCTGAGGGTGATTGATACGTTCCGTAAGGAATGGAAACCGCCTTATCGTCTGGCGGCGTTCAGTACGGGAGGTTCGTGTTATCTCGACTATCTCCTACGTAATCACGACGAATTGTTCGATAAAACCGCGCTGGTCGCTCCATTAATTCGCTCGTTCCTCTGGGAACCATCGAAAGTCAGCTATAACCTGGTCGCGAAAAGGTTCGGCGCGCTCCCTGTACCGAAATTCCCGTCCTATGCGTCGTCCGATCCGGACTTCAAACGCCGCTATCTCGGCGACCCGTTGATGGAATGGACGCTGCCGATGTCATGGGTCGGGGCGCTCATCCGATGGAACGAACGGATCGAACGGCTGCCGCGTAACGATAAGGAGATTCTGGTCATTCAGGGCGATAAGGACTGGGTGGTCGATTATAAGTATAATCTCGCGTTCCTCGCGGAAAAATTCCCGAATATGCGGCTGAAGGTGATGTCCGGCTCGAAGCACGACGTGCTGAACGAGACTTACGGTATCCGCCATGCCGCGTATGAAACGATCGTAAATTTCCTCTCTTGACGTTTCCGCCCGAATTGATTAATTTACTGCTACTTTTACTAACCGATAGGGAGGAAACGAATTATGTCTTCCGAGACATTCAAGTTCCAAGCCGAGAGCCGTGAGCTTCTCGATCTGATGGTGCATTCCATCTATTCCAACAAAGAAATATTCCTGCGGGAACTGATATCCAACGCGTCGGACGCGCTGGATAAGCTCCGTATCGAAGCGATTCAATTCCCCGACTTCCTCAAGGAATCGGGCGAGGCCGAGATCGTGATCGAGACGGATAAAAAAGCCCGGACGCTGACAATCCGCGATAACGGTATCGGGATGAGCCGCGAGGAGATTATCGAAAATATCGGTACGATCGCGAAATCCGGCACGAAGGAATTCCTGGAGAAGATCAAGGAATCCCAGAAGGGCGAACCGGCGGATTTGATCGGCCAATTCGGCGTGGGGTTCTATTCGGTATTTATGATCGCAAATCAGGTGACTATTATCACCCGTCTCGCCGGGCAGACTACCGCAACCAAGTGGGTATCCGACGGGAAGGGCGAGTTTACCGTATCCGAGACGGAGAAAGACGCTCCCGGTACGGAGATTACCCTGCTCTTGAAGCCCGCCGACGAGGAGAACGGTATCGAGGATTACACTGATTTCCAGACCGTATCTACGGTTGTCAAACGCTATTCCGACTTTATCAGCTATCCGATTACGATGATGAACGAGAAGGAAAAACAGACCCTCAATTCCATGAAGCCGATATGGGCGAAGTCCGAGACGGAAGTCAAACCCGAAGAGTACAACGAATTCTATAAGCATATTTCTCACGACTGGAACGAGCCTCTCAAGGTAATCCCGTTCAAGGCGGAAGGGACTATCGAGTACCAGTCGCTGTTGTTTATCCCGTCGCGCGCCCCGTTCGATTTTTACTACCAGGGGTATAAGAGCGGATTGCAGTTATATGTACGGCGCGTGATGATCCTCGAGGCGTTCGAGGATATGCTCCCGCATTATCTCCGTTTCGTGAAGGGCGTCGTCGAATCGTCCGATCTCCCGTTGAACATCTCCCGTGAAATTCTCCAGCAGGACAGGGTGACCCTCCAGATGAAGAAGCGCCTCGGGAAGAAGGTGCTGGACACCCTGCAGGAGATGCTCGACAAGGAACGCGATAATTATATCAAGTTCTGGGGCGAGTTCGGGAACGCGGTCAAGGAAGGGATGACGGTCGATTTCGAGAATAAGGACAAATTGCAGGAACTCCTGCTGTTTTATTCCACCGCCGACCCGGAAAAGCAGACCACATTGAAGGAATATGTCGAACGGATGAAACCCGAGCAGAAGGATATTTATTACTTCGCGGGCGAGAACCGCGAGACGATGACCAATTCACCGCTCATAGAAATATACAAGAATAAGGGGTACGAGGTGATCCTCCTGACCGAGGCTGTGGACGAGATTGTCGCCGGTACGATTATGGAGTACTCCGGTAAGAAGATGAAATCTATCGAGAAGGGCGAAGCCGATATAGAGAAGACGAAGGACGAGAAGAAGGCCGACAAAGAGCTCAAGACCACCGAGAAGGACTACGAGGAACTGATAAAATACCTCGAGACCGAGCTCGGCGAGTATGTGAAGCAGGTACGGCTGACGACCCGTCTGGTATCCGCGCCCTCGTGCGTGGTGTCCGACGAGGCGGGGATGTCCCCCCATCTGGAGCGTTTTCTCAAGCGCACGAATATGAAGGTACCGGAGAATAAGCGTATTATGGAGCTCAACCCCGAGCATAATATCGTGAAGAAACTCAAGTCGCGTTTCGATACCGATAAGACCGACCCGCTGATCTCCGAGTATGCGGAACTCCTCTTGGGATATTCGTACCTCGGCGCGGGTGCGGAACCGCCCGATGTGGTGCGTTTTAATAACCTGCTCGTGCGGGTTCTCGACGATACGTTGAAAGACAAGTAATGCAAATACGGGCTGTCCTCCGGGATGGCCCTTTTTCTTGTGTTATTTCTTTTCCGGCATTATCATTAACGATTACTAAAAAGAGGCGTCTATGACCGACTGGAATACGCTGGTAGGATTTAAACGGGACCTGCTGGATACCGCGGAGAAGGCCATCCGCGAGAAGAAGGGCTACACCTTCGAGTTCGTGATCGAGGACTGGACGACCGACTTCCTGCGCTTCTACCGCAACCAGACCAACTATAACATTACCAAGAACGAGATCACGATGTCCGCGACCGTCGAGCGCGATAAGCGGAAATACACGTTCGTACTGTCCAATCCGTCGCCGGAGGTTCTTTCCTCGGCTCTGGACGATGCATGCGGGATTGTCGATAAACTCCCGCCAGACGAGGATTTTGTCAGTTTCGAGGACAACCGCGATATCTATAAATACGACAGTATCGCCGATTCCCGCGCGGCGATGCCGTTGAGCGATAAGGTCGAACTCCTCCGGGAGATGGCCGGGTCGCTCGGCGATAACGATTACAAGCTGTACGGGTCGTTTATCACCCTGCGGGTGTTCCGGCATATCCTGAACTCGCATATCCCGGTGAAACATTTTTACCAGTCGCCCGTGATGCTCGACGTCAAGGCGGTGTCCGATAAGACGATGTCCACCGTCATCGAATCGTTCGGCGGTAACGATTTTAGCCTGTTCGACCGCGACGATTTCACGGCGCGCCTGCGCGAGAAGATCGGCTACAGCCTCCTGCCCTCGAAGGATATCGAGCCCGGCGCATATGACGTTATCCTGTCTCCCCACGCCGCCGCGCAGTTACTGGAATTCCTGATAATGGGGGCGTATGCCCAGAACCTCGATAACGGTACGTCGTTCTTCGAGGGAAAGACCGGGCAGAAGACTCTCTCGGATAAACTGACGGTCGCGTCCGACCCGCATCATAAGGAACTGATTAACTTCCCTTACCACCGGGAGGGTTCCGCCACCGGACGGCTCGCGATAGTCGAGAACGGCGTATTCCAGTCGTTTATCGCCGACCATTACTACTCGAAGAAGCTCGGCATCCCGAAGAACTGCTCCGTAGGTACGAACGCGCTTACTATCGAGCCGGGCGCGAAATCCCTCGCGGAACTCACGGGGATGGTCGAACGCGGACTTTATATATCCAATATCCATTATATGAATTTCATCAACGAGAAGGAAACGTCGGTGACCGGGCTGACCCGTGACGGGACGTTCCTGATAGAGAACGGTAAGATATCGAACACGCTGCCGAACCTTCGATATACGGTGAAGCTGTCGGACGTATTCGCGAACATCATCGAACTCGAGAACCGCCGTTACACTATCCCGCAGTCGCAGAACTACGATAATTTCCAGTTGTACTCGTCCGCAGTACCGCATATATTGACGGGCGGATTCAAGATCAGTTCGTCGTCGCACACGGTATAAGGGAGAGCTTATGGAACGCACACCTGAAAATATAATCCGCCGCGCCTCGGAATTAATGGGCGCGCATTCCCTCACGTTCGGCGATATCCGCTATGTCGGTACCGACGAGGAGGATTTTTATTTCGAGAAGGGTATCCTCAAGACGTATGCGTCCGTGATGGGGCAGAATTCCATCGGGGTGCGTATCCTCTGCGACGGGTGCTGGGGCTTCGCGGGCACGAACGACCTTTCGGACGATTCGCTCGCGCATACGGTGAAGCGGGCGCACGATAACGCCAAGCACGGCGCGCTTTTCAAGACCGCTGCGCAGAAGATGAAAATCGCGCCTCTTCCCGCGGTGAATATCCGGCATACCCAGAAGATAAAGACCGACCCGTTCACACTCGACCGCGAGCGCAAGATGGAGAAACTCCTCGCGATAGCGAAAAAACTCGATGGGTACAACGGTATCGTGTTCAATTATTTTCTCGCCATGTTCAATAAGGAATACAAGTACTACTGGAACACCGATGGCACGACCTACGAATCGACCCGTTACCAGGCCATGCCGTGGATGCACGTGATCGCGTCGGACGGTAAGGGTATCCAGACCCGTACTTACCCGGGGGGTATGTCCGCGCGCGCCGGGGGTTTCGAGGTGGTGGAGGATTTCCGTTTCGAGGAGAATATAGACGCGATAGTGAAAGAAGCGAACGACCTGCTGAGCGCGCCGGTGATCGGGGACGAACGCGCCGATCTGATTATCGCGGGCGGGCATCTTGCGCTCCAGCTCCACGAATCGGTGGGGCATGCCACAGAAGCGGACAGGATATTCGGGATGGAGATTTCCTACGCGGGCAAGACGTTCGTCAAGCCGGAGATGATGGGGAAATTCCGTTACGGCTCGGAGCATGTCAATATAGTCAGCGACAGCACGATAGAGGAAGGAATCGGTTATCACGGGGTGGACGACGAGGGTGTCCCCGGGAGGCGTACCGATATCGTGAAGGACGGAATCCTCGTCGGGATGCAGAATTCCCGCGAGGTCGCCGGGCTCCTGGGAACCGAGCCGAGCTCGAATATGAAAGCGTCCCACGGGTATAATATCCCGCTGGTGCGGATGACGAATTTCAGCCTGATGCACGGGAAGGCGGGAACGCTCGGCGACCTGATTAAAAGTACCGAGAAGGGTTACCTGCTCGACTATACCAAGACATGGTCGATAGACGATAACCGTTATAATTTTCAGTTCACCACCGAGATCGGCTGGAAGATCGTGGACGGCGAGATCAAAGGGATAGTTAAGGAACCGACCTATTCGGGGATTACCCCCGAGTTCTGGAATTCCTGCGACGCGGTCTGCTCTGAGAGCGAATGGGGCGTCCACGGGACGTTCCACTGCGGGAAGGGCGAGCCGGGGCAGGTAATGAAGCTCTCGCACGGGGTCGCGCCCGCGCGTTTCAGGAACGTCGCGGTCAATATCCGCGCGTAATGGATTCCCTTTATCGGCCGATAATTTTATGGAGCAGTCATTGAGTTTATACGATCTGCATATTCATTCCACCTATTCCGACGGCTTAGACGGCCCGGACTCGCTGATAGATAAGATCGAAGCCGCAGGGCTCGCGGGCTTCGCGCTGACCGACCATGAGACATTCGACGGGGTAGAGCCCGTGCGCGAACGGCTGGCCGCGCGGAAATCCGCGCTCGTATTCATCCCCGGCATCGAGTTTTCCACCTATGTGACGGGGCTGGGGGAGATTCACTTATTGGGGTATTTCCCGGACGGCGGGATTGAGAAACTCGCGGAAATCACCGATGCGGGAAAAAAATACCGTCTCGAACGCGCGTCGCGGATCATCGATTGCCTCGCGGGTAAGGGGCTGAAAATAGACGGCGATAAACTACTCTCGCAGACGGATAAGCCGATCGGGAGGATGCATATCGCGAGGGCGCTCGTCGAGCACGGGTATTTCGCCGAGACGCAGGAAGCGTTCAGGAAGTACATCGGGCAGGGTATGCCGTGCTACTTCCCGCGCCGGCAGCTCTCGCCGGAAGAGGCGATCATTGCGGTTAAGGAAGCGGGCGGCTTGTCCAGTCTCGCGCACCCCATGTTCCTCTCGCGGTCGGGGAATTGGGCGATTTTAGAGAAGTTTATCGGGACGGGATTGAACTGCATCGAGTACTTTCATCCGAAAATCAGCCGCAACCTGACGCAAAGGATAAAGACCGAAATGGAAGGCCGATTGATGATGACATCGGGCAGCGACTATCACGGGGATGCGCGCGATAACGGACTGGGGTTTTACGGGGTCGACGAAGGGCAGCTGCATACGCTGTTTCCGACTATTCGTTTGCTTGTGAGGAAATAAAAAAAATGTTATAATATCTGATAATTTTACAGGAGGACACGATGCCGCCCAAAATTGAAGGCAATATCAACAGTGTAATCGGAGAAGGGTCAGTATTCCAGGGAAAATTTTTCGTTCACGGCTCTTTCCAGATCGACGGTAAATTCGAAGGCGAAATCCGCACGGAAGAACATCTCGTAGTGGGGGAAACCGGTAAGGTCAAGACCAAGGTTATCCGCGCGAAGAAAGTCACTGTCGCCGGCGTAGTTCTCGGGGATATCGAGGGATTGGAAGAAGTCAGACTTCTTTCCACCGGCAGAATACTCGGGAGTATCACCGCGCCCCAGCTTACCATGGAACCCGGCGTTGTCATCAAGGGTAATATCCTGATTACCGCGGGTCAGAAGAAGGAAGTGGATAAGCTGATCGAAGACGCTTACGGTTCCGGCCCGTCCATCAACTTTGACGCGATTTTCGATGAGACTAAGAAGCCCCTGCCTTCATCCGATGGGAAATTCCGCAACGAGATCGAGTAAATGTTTCATTTGAAGACCCCGGTCGAGATCGAGTACCTCAAGAAAAGCAATCAGATCATCGCGAAATCGTTTGATCTGATTCGGCCGCATATGGAACCGGGTGTCACGACAAAGGAAATAGACTCTATCGTTGAAGATTTTATACGTTCCAAGGGCGCACGGCCATCCTATAAGGGATATTCTCCCGGACGGGGATTCAAACCGTTTCCCGCGGCGACATGCATCTCGGTAAATGAGGAAGTCATACACGGTATTCCCGGAAATTATGCAATGAAGGAAGGGGATATTGTTTCCGTCGACATTGGTACGGAGCTGGCCGGGTTTTACGGCGACGCCACCTATAATTACATCATCGGGAAAACATCCCCCGAGGCGAAGGCGCTGGTCGAGCATACCGAAAAGGCGCTCTATCTCGCTATCGATGTTTGCCGTGAAGGTAACTATCTCAACGAAATCGGCAAAGCCATCAGCTTTTATCTCAACCCGTTAGGATATGGGATAATCCGTGAGTACTGCGGACACGGGGTGGGCAAAGCGGTGCATGAAGAACCGCCGGTACTCAACTATTACGACCCCAAGCGGAAAGGCCCCAAGTTCAAGAAAGGTCTGGTAATCGCAATAGAGCCCATGATCACTATGGGAAGTCCGGCGATCGCTGTAAAAAGCGACGGTTGGACTGTTGTGTCCCGGGATAAGAGTCTGGCATCGCATTGGGAGCATTCTATCGCGATCACGGACGGCGAGCCGATTATTCTCTCCGCGTATTAGGAGGGGTTATGGAATTTGACGCAGTAGTGGTGGGAAGCGGTATCGCGGGCAGCGTGGCCGCTTATTATCTCGCGAAACAAGGTTATCAGGTCGTACTTCTCGATAAATCGGAAGATTCTTCCGAATCCAACACTTATCAAGCCCAGGGTGGAATCTCCTATCAGGGCGAAAAAGATTCCATCGATCTCCGGTTTCAGGATATTATGAACGCGGGCGCGGGTATTTCCAATCCCGACGCGGTCTCCATTATCGCGGAGATGGGGCCTAAGCTGATCGAGGAAATCCTGATCAACGAATTCAAGGTCGATTTCTCCCGTAAGGGCGACGGTTCTCTCGATTATACCGACGAGGGCGCGCATTCGGTCAGGAGAATCCTGCATTCGTTCGACACTACCGGGCGCAGCGTCCAGATAGCCGCGTCGGCCGCGCTTAAAAAGCAGAACAAAGTCACCCATCTCTATAATCACACCGCCGTCGATATCATCACCTGGCACCATCATTCCAACGACGTGCACCGGATGTACAAACCGCTGACCGCCCTCGGGGTATACGCCCTCGATAACAATACGAAAAAAGTCGAAAAGATATTGTCGAAAATCGTCGTGCTGGCGTCGGGCGGAATGGGGCGGATATACCTCCATACGACGAACCCCATATCGGCGACCGGGGACGGTTACGCTATGGCCGCGCGCGCGGGGGCGCGTCTCATCAATATGGAATTCACTCAGTTCCATCCGACGACGCTCTATCACCCGAGGGGGCATAATTTCCTGATATCCGAATCGGTGCGCGGCGAAGGGGCGGTGATCACCGATACCCGCGGCCGCCCGTTTATGCATAAGTACCATGAGAAAAAAGACCTCGCCCCGAGAGATATTGTCACCCGCGCTATTCTGAACGAGCTTCTCGAATCGGGGGATAAATTCGTGCTCCTGGACCTTTCCCCGATAGGCAAGGAAAATATCCCGAAGCGTTTCCCCAACATCTATAAGACGTGCCTCGAACTCGATATCGATATCAGCGAGCAGCCGATACCGATCGTACCCGCGTTCCATTTCTCATGCGGCGGGGTGATGACCGATACTCACGGGCGCACGAATATCGAACGGCTATTCGCGGCGGGTGAGGTGGCATGCACCGGACTGCACGGCGCGAACCGACTCGCGAGCACGTCGCTTCTCGAGGCGATGGTGTTCGGCAGAATTATCTCCGATTACACGATTGCCAATAAGGATTTTTATTACGGCTTCAAATTTCCCGAAGTACGGGAATGGATCGATACCGGGATTATCGATATTATCGACCCCGCGCTGATCAAGCAGGACTGGACCTACCTCCAGAATATCATGTGGAACTATGTCGGGCCGATACGCAGTAAGAAGCGTCTCCAGAGGGCGTTGATCGATCTGCGGAACCTTCAGGAAGATATAGAAAACTTTTACCGCGACGCGAAGATGGATAGGAAGATGGTGGAACTGCGTAACGCTATCCAGACGGGCGCGGTGGTCGCGGAGCACGCATGGACGAACCGCGATAGCCTCGGCGCGCATTACCGGATCGATTAGTGTTGCGCTAAAGTGTCATTGCGAGGCCTAAGCCGAAGCAATCTATTTCAGTTTGGTTAAGGCCTGTACCATCTCTGTAGATATAATAAGAGCAGAATCGTCTTAGAATCCTTGATTTTCCCCGAATATACCCATTCCATCGCCTCGGAATAATCCACAATCGCGGGTTCGATAATCTCGTCCTCGTCGGGCTGCTGTTCGGCTTTTTCGAGCTGGGTCGCGCGGAAGGCGTGGATGACCTCCGAACTGTAACCGACGGCGGGATAGTACGAGAACAGGTACTCCATCTTACCCGCGCTGTAGCCGGTCTCCTCGAGGAGCTCGCGGTACGCGGCGGCCTCACGCGGTTCGGACGGATCGTCGATCTTCCCAGCGGGGAGTTCCCATATCACCTCGCCGACCGAGTAGCGGAACTGTTCGATCAGTATCAGGCGTTTCTCGTCGATGAACGGGATGATGACGACGGCGTGGGGGTAACGGACATAATTACGCTGGACGGTTCTCCCGTTGGGAAGCATGACGTTGTCGCTCATAAACGAGAACGACGTCCCTCGCAGGACTTCGCGGGTGGAAACTGTTTCCTCTATCATCGGTTTTTTCATACGAAACCTCCGTACTACGAACCCCGGTGGTTACCGAAGTACTTCTGCTTGATCTCCTGCTCGAACCCGTCCTTGGAGAACTGGTTCAGCGGCGACGGGTATTTCCCGTCGAAACACGCTGCGCAGAAATCTCCCATGTGCGCGGAATCGTTCTCGGTGAACAACGCGTCCGTATCGAGGTAGCCGACGGTCTCCACCCCGATAAACGCGGCGATCTCGTCCATCGTGCGGTACTTGTTCGCGAGAAGCTCCTCGTAGGTGGAGAAGTCGATGCCGTAGAAGCATGGGAAACGTACCGGCGGCGAGGCGACCCGCATATGCACTTCCTTAGGGCCGTAGTTTCGCACGAGTTTCACGATCTTCTTGGAAGTAGTCCCTCGGACGACGGAATCGTCTATCAGTATAATCCGTTTCCCGGCAATAATTTCCGGGACGGGGATAAATTTCATCTTCACGCCGAAGTCGCGGATTTTCTGCGAGGGCTCGATAAATGTGCGGCCGATGAAGTGACTGCGTATCAGGCCGAGGCCGAGCGGTATGCCCGATTCCATCGAGTAGCCGATCGCAGACACCATACCGGAATCCGGCACGGGAACGACATAGTCCGCGTCTACAGGGTGCAACCTCGCGAGCTTCCGCCCGATACCGAGACGGTACTCGTAAACGCTGGTATGGAACATATTTGACGACGGTTTCGCGAAATAGATCAGCTCGAACACACACTGGTTGGTTTTCGGCTTGACGGGAATAATCTGATCGGTGCGTATCCCGTTCTCGGTGATGATAACCATTTCGTTGGGCTCCACCTCGCGGAGCTTCTTCGCCTCGATGATGGAAAACGCGCTGTCCTCGGACGAGAACGCGATCGTTCCGCCGATATCGGCGATCGTATCGCCGATCTTGCCCATCGACAACGGGCGGAAACCCATCGGGTCGCGCGCGGCGATCAGTGTATCCTTGGTCATAATCAGCAGGGCGAACGAGCCCTCGAGCTTCGATAACGCCCATTTGACGGCCTCGACAAGGTCTTCGGGGGGCGCCTCGGATATCAGGTGGATGACCACCTCGCTGTCGCTCGTGGAGTGAAAGACCTTTCCCTGCTTGATGAGTTCGTTGCGTATCAGGTTGGCGTTAGTGATATTCCCGTTATGCGCGATGGCGACCGCGCCTTTGGAGGTGGAGCCGGTGATAGGCTGGGCGTTGACAAGGGTGGGCGAACCCGTGGTGGAGTAACGCACATGTCCGATGGAACGGAATCCCTTGAGGTAGTTCAGTTTCTCATCGTCGAGAAACTCCGAGATTTTACCGACGCCGACCTGCTTATAGAGCGAAATCCCCTCGGTGCTTACGATACCGCAGGATTCCTGCCCCCGGTGCTGGAGGAAATTTAACCCGAGGTAGACATAATTCGCCGCTTCGCTGATCCCGTAGATACCGAATATACCGCATTCTTCTTTTGGCTTATCCATCGAATTCCCCGCGCTATTGCGCTAATTTCTCGATCACCTTAAAGATATCGATTTTCGAATCGAATCCCTTGAATACCTGGTACTCTTTCACCCTTTTTTCCATCGAGTAATATTGCTCTCGGAAAATCCCCATATCCTCTTTGGAGAGGCTGTCGATATATTTTTTATAGACTTCGTTTAATTCCTGCATCCGCGCGTAAATAGTCTTCGCCTGATCGCGGTAGTCCATGTCGGGATTGAGGCGGATATCGTACAGGAGGTCGACTATCTGCCGCAGGAGCTGTTCCGATTCGTCGATAGTACTATACCATTCGGGACGGACTTCCGTATTGCACGCCGCGAACACGAGCGCGAAAAGGATTAACGGTGAAATCAGCCTCATGACGAGAACCCCACTTTATTTTTCAATCCGCCGATACGCGAGGTAAGTTCCTGCTTGATGGCTTCCATAAAATCCTGCTGGGTGACGACACGGCTGCCCTCGTCGCGGAGAGCGGCCTTTCGCGCGGCGTTATAGACCACGTTGGCGATTGATCCGCCCGCCAGTTCGGTCTCGGCGAGCTTTTTCAGGTCGACGTCCTCCGCGAGCGGGAGTTTGTTCGATATATGCACCTCCCAGAGCTTGAGCCGTGTTTCCATTGTGGGGATATCGAACTTGATTTTTATATTGAAGCGGCGGTTCCATGCCGTATCGAAAATATCGATCAGGTTGGTAGTCGCGATGAATACTCCGTCGAAATTCTCCAATTCCTCGAGAAGGATGTTCTGCATCTGGTTGTATTCCTTATCGGCGGCCTGCATCACCGCGCCGCGCGCGGAAAGAAGCTGGTCGGCCTCGTTGAAGAACATAAATACTTTCTTGGTGGACTGCTGGGCGTAACGGTAAAATTCCTTGAATATCTTTTTTACATTTTTAGCGCTTTCCCCCACCCATGAGGTGACCATATTCGACGCATCCACTTTGAAAAGCTCGGCTCCGGCCTCGCCCGCGAGCGCCTCCGACGTGATCGTTTTACCCGTGCCGGACGTCCCGTAAAGGAGTATCTTAATCGAACTGTAGGATGTGGAGGAGAGGGACGGTTTGATGCCCCATTCGCGCATCGTCTCGATCGTGCGGGTCATATCGACCGCGCCCATCAGGTTCTTCTTAACATCCTCGTCGAGTATCACGCTATTTAACGTTACCTGCGGGGTATAAATTTCGTAGAGGCCGCGGAAACGGTTCTTATCGGTATTGCGTTCGCCGTCCGCCAACGAGTTGGAGGCTTCGGCCTTATTTTTTATCTTATCTTTTTCCGCCTTCACGTCGGCGAAAATCATTTTATAGATGCGTTCGCGGGAAATGCTGATCGTGCTCATCTCGAACGAAATCTCGTCATACAAGTCCTGGTCGACCATGTCGTCGAATTCGTCCAAATCCTCTTCCTCGATCAGCGAATTGGTCTCGAAGAAGTCGTTCGCCTCGATCAAACCTTCGTTGACGAATACGCTGTCCTTCAGGAAGAAACGGAGTATGGTTTTAGTATGCGAGGGCGAGAAGGACAGGAGGGATAGTATCTCCTCGATGCTGTTGAATTTCGTTTCCTTCTGGATAATGACGCGGTAGATCAGGTAGATCAGGAAGAAAAATTCGAGACTGGTCAGTTTACGCGCTTTCAGGAAGTCCGCCAATTCCATGGATAGTTTTGATGAGACGATCTTTTTCCTGAATGCCTTGAGCGATTGGGCGAAGTCGCCGTCGTCGTAAATATTCGAATCGGGGGATACGCCCCATGAATAAACGTTATGAAAGAACCCCGAGATGAAAAAGTGATACTTGATAATCTCATTCAGGTCGTTCAGCATCCCGTCGACATTCGCGTAACGCCCGGAGCTCATATTGAGTGTGGGGAACCCGTAACCGTTACCCCCGCCGATCTCGTGAAATATCTTCGTAAACGCGATGGGGGAAAGGAATATCCGCTTGATATTGTAAAGGTTCGCCATATGGATGAGAGGCAGCGTCTGCTGGGAAAAATCGTTCTCCTCGGAAAAAACAATTTTTTTCGAGAGGAGCTGGTGTGAGGGGTCGAGGACGGTCTGTACGAATTCGAGACATTTTACCGGCGAGCGGTGAAAAAAGTTCGCAACCTGCCATATCAGGAGGCCGTTTTTTTCCAGCAGGCTGATGCCCAGGAGAAGCAGAACGAGCTTCTTTTCCTCGTAGGACAGTTTTATAGAGAACGGAAAAAAGTCGCGAACCGACCGGACAATCATCGAGACAGGATGCTGGGTAACAGAAAAAACGCGTTTTATGGAAATCTTATTCCGCTTGTTCCGAAGTTTCAGGTCATGCGAGCCGATAAAACGCTGGAATTTCTGCGCGAGCAGTATCGCGTAATCGATCAGTATCAGTTTTTCGCGGGAACGGTCTTTTGCCATAGTAACCCCAAGGATACATGAATAGTTAATAATTATAATATAAAACGGGAAAAAAAACCAGTATCCGGGATATATCAAAAGGAAATTCTATTTATAACCGTCCATTTTTATTTCGTTTTCGAGCACTTTAATCTCAGTATTGAGGTCCATCAGGTCGTCCTCCTTCAGCCGGAAGAAGAGATTCGAGAACGCATCCCTGATCGTATCCATCGTGGCCTCAGCCTTCCCGATACCGGTATTGATGGTGGGGGATTTTACCGCATATCCCGCGAGCTCGTTATACTTCTTGAGAATTTTTATCGTGGCGTCGAGGTAATAATCGGTAAAACGTTTCGCGGTCTTCAGCGACGCGGGGCGTTCGATAAAAACGTCCATAATATTCTCGATAGTCTCGGTAATTTCGGAAACCTTAGTTTTTATATCGGGCTTCACGATTTTCTTGCGAAGCTCGTGAATCTCCGAAAGCCGTTCCTCGCAGCGCAGGATAACCGTTTTTAACTGCCCGTCGGGGAGATTCTTACTGCGAAGGTATCCCGAGGGATACCTCGGCTCTGAATGGTCGGCTTTAACCGGCTCGACCGGTGGCGGCGGCGGAGCGGAGCCGACGGGTTCGGGAGGTTCCGCGGGTGTGACGATGACCGCATCGCGATAAACGGGAGTATTACTTTCAGCGGCCGAGTTATTCCATGCGCCTCCCCATTTCTGTTTCCATTCCTGTTTCTGGTTTCTCCATTTTTCCTTCCAGCCGGATTTCCAGTCAGGACTATTCTCCGTATTCGATTTAGATTTCCGCGAAATCGCGTTAAAAATGGAACCGAATATTTTTATAAATATTGTAGAAAAAACAAAAAAAATGATAGCTCTGATAAACCCCATGTGGAATCTCCCGTGAATATAATATATATATAACACAATAAAAAGTAAAATAAGTTACCGGAGTATTATACCTTTAGTCGATTATTTCTTCAGGGGAGGGTAGGGAAGGCGGAACCGGCAAAGAGGCGGGAGTTTCGAGGTTCTCGGGGTTAGTGATATCCTTTGGAACAGGCAAATCCGCGGGGACGGGGAGGGATTGGGGGTTTTTAAGCGATTCGGGGATTTTCATGGATGGAGGATTATCCAAATCCCGCGGCGTGGGCATTCTTTCCGGGATACTCATTTTACCGGGATTTGGTAACGAGTCGGGTATCGAAAGAGATTCCGGCATCTTTAACGGTTCGGGATTATTCAGGGGCAATACTTTTATTCCACCCATATTTTTCTCCATCATATTAATATGACACTGCATGAGAAAAATATCAAGAAAGCGCGCGAGGTTAATATTTTAATGTGATTACTACAGGGTAATGGTCGGACGGACTGGGCGACGGGTGGGGGATGTTTACCGAATTCGAAACATAGTAGGGAAATAGAGCAGGGGAAAGCAGGATATGGTCTAACCGGCTGGAAAAAGTCGAGATTGTCCATGCGTCGGGAGGCAGAAATGTCGCGTTAATCGGTATGAAGTCGTTAGAGGGATTCGCGGGATTATCATTCTGGAACGAAAGGATTTCGACGGTTTGCCCGCTATCGAAGTCCTCGGTTAATGCGGTATTCATATCCCCCAGAATGACAATCTGATCGGTATAAATATTCTGGACAGCTAAAATAGTATCCTGTATGATTTGCGCCTGGGTACGGCGTTTCTGGAGATTTAAAAAAAGTGGATCCAAATCGAACTCAGCCTTCAAATGGGCGGCATAAAACCATACCGGGTAACTTCCGAGAACATTGATCCTGAATTTAAAAACAGGTCTCAGGTATGAAAGTGAGATATTTGTCCCCGAGAGAGGGTCGGTATAAACCGGATAAACGATATCAGAAGCGTCGTAGACAGGCCATTTACTCCATACCGCGATGTAATCGCTGGGAAAACCGTACTGAATAGTGTAACCATGATAGGGCAGGGAAACCCCGTTTGATGTAAGAGCGGAGTCTAACAATGCCGCATCTTCAGGTTGAATTTCCTCCAATACAATAATATCAACGTTCGCGGATTTTATCCATTTTGCCAAATAGTCATGACTATCCGCGATTAACAGATCGGCAATATTATAGGTAGCGATAATCACTTCCGAATTATTTCGAACTAATTTGATCGATAGGGTGTTAGTCTGATGAGATTTTATAGAAATATTGGTGGTATAACTGGAATAATGGGGCGCGGAGAAAGTTATCTCCCAATCCCCGGGAAGGGATGATGCCAAATTAAAATTTCCTGTTTCATCGGAAAAAACGGTATTGCCGGAGGAAATATCCACTCGTGCACCGACAATAAAGGTATGATTTGAAATATCGGAGATATATCCTCGTACCGTACCGAATAAAGAATTTGTAGTCTGGGAGGAAGGACCGAAGTAAATCAGTTCACTGGGGGAACAAGAGACAAAAAGCATGAAAAGCGCAAGAAATACGGGTGAATAAATGCTTCTTCTTCTCATACGCATCCATAAAAAAGGACGGTAAAACCGTCCGTATCGGAAAGGGCGGGATTCGAACCCGCGGTACCCTTCTGGGGCACACACGCCTTCCAAGCGTGCTCTTTCGACCACTCAGACACCTTTCCAAATTGAGAAGATATTATAATCGATTTTTAGTATTTTTGCAAGTATTCTGATGTGAGGTATCGGGAAAAAATTGATTTCATCTGACAAGGATATTTTCGTAGCAGAATCGGTAAATATTCCGCTGTTGAGACTGTGAGATTCAGGATAAAGCTTCTAAAAAGCGTATGTTTTACGAATTATCCTTTTACTAATCAATCAGTTTTTCAAGCAATAATATACGTTAGAAGCTAACCCTGATTTTCTTTATTTTTTTTTATTTTAACATTATACTATAATCAAAAAGCAGGGTGACTACAAATGGCTGCGAAGAGTGAAGGCCGTTTTGAAGATTTACTGAAACGCCTCGAACAAATTGTGAGTCTTCTCGAGCAGGGTCAGGATATAGATGAATCTCTGAAGCTCTATGAAGAGGGGATGAAACTATCGTCCAGGCTGGAAAAACGGCTGGGTGAGATCGAACGAAAAGTATATGAAGTTAAAAATGTTTCAAAGCTCGATAAAAATGAAGATGATAAAATGGATCTGGAACTTTTTTAACCGGAGTTGCTATGCTGAAGTATCATATTGAACAAGTAAACCAAGTCCGGATCATTTCGCTGGAGGGACAACTTTCTATTTTGGAAAAGGATGTCCTGAGGGGTATCCTTGAGAAGGAAAAAAACGTCAAGGAATTTGAATATATTCTAGAATTTTCTCAGGTTTTTTATATCGACTCGTTCGGGATTTCGTTTATCCAGAAAGTATTATTGGGGGATGAGAACAGGCGAAAACTGATTATTGTCAGCGATAGGGATTATATCCGGTATGTTTTACGTTTTAATAAGCTCGATATGATGATGAATGTCAGTTTTGCAAAGAATTTAGATGAAGCATTGAGTATCTACGATCACACCCAAAAATAGTTTCGGAGGGATGGAATGGCAAGAATATTTTGGATTAGTTTATTTGCTTTGATTTCATTCAAAGGGCTCTACGCTGAAACCATAAGCATCGAGAATAATTATGTTTATATCGGTGTGCATGATAAAACCGCCGGTTTTTTTATGAAAACCAAAGAAGGCGACCCTAAAACAAAAAACGATAACGATAAAAAGATACTGCTTGATAAAACTCCTCCCACCTCGATAACCGTCCTGAATATCGATGGCTTTATCACCACCTACGGCAGCGCGGACGGTTCCTACTACTTTCGCCCGACCAACCAGAACGGTAAAGTAATTACCGACTGGATGATACGCGGTCTGGTAATCCGCCAGATTCTTGAGATTGTACAGGGCCCCACAACCTCGCTCCCGGATACCATGCTGGTCACGTATTCTATATCCAATATCTCCGGGCAGAAAAAGAATGTCGGGGTTGAAATCATCCTCGATATATATCTCGGCGATAAGGACGGGGTGCCGTGCAGTATTAACGGGAAACTGATCGATAAAGAAACTCAATACACCGGGGAGAATATACCGGAGTCATGGTATTCCCTTGACGATGGGAATAAAGCGAACGTCCGCGTCCAGGGGACGTTAATCAATCCGCTGATACCGATGAATCCCGATAAGGTGATTTTTACTAAATGGCAGAGGCTTTTCGATAACCCGTGGGATATCGAGGCCGATAACAGCACATTTCCCAAAGGAAAGTTTGATAACGCGGTGGCCGTATTTTTCAATATCAAACCGATCCTCCCGAATCAGAAGGTGTTTTATTCCACCATGTACGGTTTGTTCGGCGCGAATATCTTTACTTCAGACGATATGGCCGCTTCCATTGCATGCAGTGACAGTATAGCTCAGTATCCGTTTCCGGTGCAGTTGACGGTCGCCAATCTGAGCGGACGCGAATTGGATTCCGTAAAAGTGAAGATTGCGTTGCCCGAAGGTTTGAAGCTTTCCGCCAAGAGCAAGACCAAGGCTGAAACTGAAGTAAAAAATGTAGGTATTGATAAGCCCGTCACGCTGGAATATTTAATCGATGCGAAGGATAAAATCGAATCGGCAATAACCGGCGTAATACAATTCGATATTAACGGAAAGATGGAAAAAATAACCGCGAATACGAAGGCGATGAAAGAGATATCCCTGAATCCCCTCGCCGAAGCTCCGAAAGAAACGGAAAAGGATATTACCTACTATCAGGGCTTGATGCAGGGTGACTGGCTGACGGTGAGCGACTTCAAATATAATTCCGCTAAGCTTACCCCGGAAATAAAAGCCGAGCTCGATCAGGCGGCCGAGGTATTCGCGCAATTCCCCAAGGGGTTAAAGGTTAAAATTACCGGGTTTACTGACAGTAAGGGCGGCGATAAGATGAACAAGAAACTCGGTATGAAGCGCGCAACGGCTGTCTTCGATTATCTTACCAAGGTAAAAAAATTACCTAAATCAATGTTCGTTCTCGAGTCGATGGGGGAAGACAGTCCTCTGGCGGACAACGATAGCGATGAGGGAATGCGCGAGAATAGAAGAATTGAATTTCAACTAATTATCGGGGATTAACATGAGAGAGAGTAACAGCGAAAACCCTCTACGCCTGACACGCATTTCCGTTAGTATACCCGCGGTATACTCATGGAAGGGCAGTAACGCGGAGGGGATTATTGTCGATATATCCAGCGGCGGAATGAGTATGGATGTACGCCAGATTTTCGTGGTCGGCGATATACTCCGGGTACAGTTCCGCGCGGGCGATAAACTGGTGGATTTCTGGGGCATCGTGCGTAACGTAGTAGGAAACAATATTGGCGTAAAATTCGAGGAAGTATCCAACGAGAACCTCGAGACTATAGAAAAACTGGTCGACGATTTACTCAGGGCGCGCGGATTGTCGTCGCATGAGGGATATCAAGGCTAGACCGTTATTTAACTGTAAAGCTATATCCCTCCGGGTAAAAGGAACCGTCTTTACCCATCATAATCATGTACTTTCCCTTCCCGTACTTTAAATTAAGCGAGAAAGAGAACGCATCGCCGTTCCATTTCAAAGTCATCTTGCCTGTGCCGGTATAGAAACTTCCGTCCGGCATCTGATACTTCGCCGATTTATCGGGAAAGCTGACGAATACGGTCAGACGCTTCTTCTCGAACGGGCCTAGAAAATCGAAGGTAAAGGTTACCGTATCGTTATAGGAATATTCTTCCGGCTCGATGGAGGTCAATTCCCCCATTAAGTCGCCGAAGTTTTGGGTGGCGTAATAATAGTAATACCCGTTATCGTAGGTTTCCGCGATACCCACGCCGATGTGGGAATATTTGGTATTCAGTATGTTCGCCTTATGCCCGGGGGAGTTCATCCACGCGGTCATCAAATTCTTCGCGACGTCCTGTTCGCTCGAACCGTAATTATAGGCGATATTTTCGCCGACACCGCCCAGTAATTCAGGGAATAATATGGATTTCCGCTGTCCGGGGCTCATTCCCTTGTTGTCGGTATGCGAGAAAAAATTATATTGTATCATATTTTTACTGTGATAAAGCGCCATTTCCTCAAGTTTATCAAGATACTGATAGGGGGGAAGCCCGGCTTTTTTCCGCTCGACATTCGTCATCTCAAATACCAGCTGCTCGATTTTGTGGAGGTTCAGTCCCGATGCCTTCACGGAGGTTTTCGAGAGTAGAGTCTGTGGAGACGATAACGCGATTATAAAGACAATCGCCGATAATATGGAAACCCTCGCGGAACGGAAATATTTCTTCAGTATCATAAATATCCTCCGGAATATCATGCTATTATAATACACTGATTGTATGAGGAATTCAAGCCGGGAATGAGATTAATTTTCAGGTTCGATGAAGTCCTGACCATCGTCCGCCGCTTCGGGGGTTTCCCGCCCGTATTTATCTACCGGTATCTCATTGAGTTTCTGCGCGAACAGAAGGTATCCCGTATGCGCGACCATCCGGTCGTGCGGGCGGGTCATGTTCTTCTTGACACGGATACCGCGCTGGAGGATTTCCAGACACCGGATACGGATAAAACCCGACTGCTGCATCTTTTCCACAGTCGTCTGGATTTGCTCGATATTCGGGTTGAGCGTACCGATAAACCCTCCGCCCGAAAGGGCTTCGTATGCCGCGTCGATCAGCGTCCACGGCTCCGGTACGTCGATAAATATCGAATCGATATCTTTCAGCCCGAATCCGCCGTCAATCACGGGGTCTTTCAGGAAGAATTCGACGTTCTCCGGCCGTCCGAAACGTTTGACATTCTTGACCGCCATTTCCTGGTGCTCCTCCCGGCGTTCGAACGAGTATACTTTTCCCTTCTCTCCGACAATCCGGGTGAGCAGGATAGTCAGCGAGCCGGAACCCGAACCGATTTCGATCACGCGGCTGCCGTTCTCGATCCCAAGCTCCAGCAGGATAGTACCCGCTTCTTTAGGGTAGATGATGGTCGTGCGGCGTTTGACCTTCATCATACGGTCGGCGAGGGTTGGCTTCAGGACATAGTAATCGGTTCCGAGATGCGTGGATACTTTATCGCCGTAACTCATCCCGCTCTCGAATTTCACAGTTCCACGATGGCTCGAAAACGACTGGTTTTCGACGAAGGGCAGCATGTAGTAATTACGCTCGTCGAGATAAAGGATGAAATAATCGTCTTTCTCTAACATGGTCACTCCTAGATATTTTTCACTGTATCGATCAGGGTCTGTGCGAGATAATGCGCGTCGTCTTCGGATAATCGCGAATAGACCGGCAGACTGATTTCCGCGCGGTAGCACTGGTTCGCGGACGGGTAATCGTCAATCGAGTAGCCGAGCTTATGATAAAGGGGATGGAGCGGCAGCGGGATAAAATGCACGTTCAGCGCAATTCCCTGTTCTCCCATCTTCTGAATAATCAGGTTGCGTCTTTCCTCGTCGGGAATTTTTAGCCGGAGCGGATAGAGCTGGTAGGACGTTTCACGTGATTTATCCGCGAGCGGGGGAAGCTTCGCCCAATTCTGAGTCACGAACGCCTCATCATATATTCCGCATATCGTCTTACGCCTACGGAGAATTTCGTTATCGTACCGCGCGAGCTGGGTCAGCCCCATCGCGGCGGACATATCGGTCATATTGAACTTGTATCCCGCGAGCTCTATCGTGTAGAACCAGTTACCGGCGCGGAGTTTTTCCAGCGCGTCCTTCGACTGTCCGTGAAGGGTCAGAAGTTTCAGCTTTTTACGTATCTCGACTGCGTTTTCCCAGCGGGATAGGTCGTACAGGATCGCGCCGCCCTCGGCGGTGGTCAGGTTTTTTACCGCGTGGAATGAGAACACGGTAAAAATCGGCCTGACTCCCGATCTTTTTACCGTGATAACTCGCGCCCATACTATGCGCGGCGTCGGAAATAAAAACCGGCCGCCCGGACTGCCGCTGATAGGGATTCATCGACGGGCGGAAAAGATGCGCCTTCCGCGCGAGAACCGCCGCGATCTCATCATAATCGGCGGGAAGCCCCGCGAAATCGACGCTGATGACCGCCTTTGTGCGTTCTGTTATCAGGCGTTCCACTGCCGCCGGATCGATATTGAAATCATCGGCTTTCACGTCGGCGAATACCGGCTTCGCTCCCGTATGGAGAATTACATTTGCGGTCGCTGCAAACGTATAGGGCGTCGTGATCACTTCGTCTCCGGGGCCGATCCCGAACATCCGCAGGATCATTTCCATCCCGGCGGTCGCGGAGGAAAGGCACACCGTATGGGACGCGCCGCAGTATTCCGACAACCCGGCCTCGAATTCGGCGACCTTCGGCCCGGTTGTTATCCAGTCGGAACGCAACACTTCCGTGACTGCGCGGATTTCCTCTTCGCCGATCTCCGGCAACGCGAACGGGATTCTTTTCATCATATCAGACACCCCCGAATTCGGGAAGGTATTTTTTTATCACATCGCGGATATTTTCTTTCGAGAAGGTCGCTGCGGCCGCTGAGAATTCAGCGATCATCGAATCGACCTGTTCCGCGGAATACACCGGTTCGCCGTCGGAGAGCATCCGCAGTTTATCGAAGCCGGTAGAGCGGGGATTCTCGTACTGATAGCTCAGTTCCTCGTTCAGCTTCTCGCCCTGACGCAGTCCGGTGAACGCGATCGGGATAACCGTCTCGTCATACCCGGAAAGGGCGATCATCCTCCGCGCGAGGTCGAGGATGCGGATCGCGGTGCCCATCTCGAGGATAAATATTCCCGGGTCGGGTACGGCGATAGACTTGAGCACGAGGCGCGCGGCCTCGGGGATAGACATAAAATAACGGGTCATCTCGGGGTCGGTGACAGTCACCGGACCGCCGTTTGCGATCTGTTTCAGGAATAGGGGTACGACGCTTCCCCGCGACGCGAGCACATTACCGAAGCGCACGATGGAGAACCTGACGGGGCTGGACGGGGAATTCATCGATAGCGTCAGGAGTTCCGCGATACGCTTGGTCGCGCCCATAAACGAAGAGGGATAGACCGCCTTATCGGTCGAGATCAGCAGGAAGCGCCGAGCGCCGCATTCGAGGGTTGCGCGGGCGGTGTTGTGTGTCCCGATAATATTATTCCGCACCGCCTCGTCGGGATGCTCCTCCATCAGGGGGACATGCTTATGCGCGGCGGCGTGGATAATAATATCGGGCTTCAATCGCGTGAATTCATGGCGGAGTTTTACGGTGTCGCGGACGTCTCCGATCACATAGGAGAAACGCCCGTCCTGTTTCAGCGATGAGATCAGTTCGAAGATGGAATTTTCCCCGCGCCCGAAAGCGATGGCTTTTTTCACGGGGAGTTTCAGCAGCTCGCGGAATATTTCCGAGCCGATTGAACCGCCCGCGCCTGTCACAAGCACAGTCTTTCCCTCGAACGCCGGAACGAGGCGTTCCGTCTCGAGGCCGACTTCTTCGCGACCGAGCAGGTCGACCGGCTGAATATCGCGTATCTGCGAAATCCGTACATTGCCCTCGATGATGTCGAATATACCGGGCACGATTTGTATCTTTACGGGAAGCCCGGACAGGACGGAAAGGATATGCTCGATGACGTTTCGCGCGGCGGAGGGGATAGCGATGATCACCCGGTCGATCGATTGGGCTCGGATCACTTCCGGCGCGGAGTCGATCTTATCGAGCACGGGAATTCCCGCGCAGTCGCGTTTCGCCGGACGGTCGTCCAGAAAGCCGATGATCTCCCATTTTTTAGCAAAGTAACGGTGCGAGCGGATTTCGTTCGCGACCATTTCGCCGGCGGCGCCCGCGCCGATAATCAATACTTTTATCATTTTATTTCCCGGTCTGTAATTATTGTCCGTATATAATTTTCGGCAGGTATCCGATATCCGATAGATTTATTGCCGTATTCGGCAGGATAACATAGGAAATAGTATGGGGAGCTTCATTCTTCGACGCGCGACTTCACCTCGCCGGAGGAAAGAATAGTCAGCAGATTATCCCCCGCTTTGGCGTCCTTCGATGCGCGCAGGGTGTTCCGTTCGCCGTTTTTATCCACACGGTATGTGATGGAGTATCCGCGTTCGAGTATTTTTGTCGGATTGAGCGCTTCCAGCTTCTCGCGGTACAACCCGATCTGGTGCGTCCACTGCCGTATCTTCGACTGGTACACGCTGTCGAAACGGTGCATGAGATTGGATAAATGCATCGAAATATCCGAAAGGGAAGTCATAAAGATACGTTTGAGCGCGGGGCCGCCCTTATTATCGAGAACCATCCTGAATTGGTCGATGCGGGTATTGACCAACTGCTCCGCGCGGAACGAGAGGTTACGCACATAATCGGTGAGCTGATTGCGGTCTTTGACCACCAGCTCCGCGGCGGCGGATGGAGTCGGCGCGCGCATATCCGCGACATAATCCGCGATCGTGTAGTCTATCTCATGCCCGACAGCGGAAATCACCGGGACTTTCGAATGGAATATCGCCCGCGCGACCGGTTCCTCGTTGAAGCACCACAAGTCCTCGATAGAGCCGCCTCCGCGCCCGACGATCAGCACGTCGAGAAGGTGACCCGCGTACTTATTGGCGACCTTGATGGAACGGGCGACCTCATGCGCCGCGCCGTCACCCTGTACGGCGGCGGGAAAGAGGAGGATATTGACGCTGCCGAAACGGCGGTTCGTGACGTTGAGGATATCGTGGATAGCCGCGCCGGTGGGCGAAGTCACAATCCCCACCCATTCGGGATACTCGGGGATTTTACGCTTTCGGGCCTTATCGAAAAATCCCTCGGCTTCGAGCTTCTGCCGGAGCTGCTCGAATTTCTGCTTGAGGATGCCCTCGCCGAGCAGCAGCACCGATTCGACGAAAAAGCTGATGGAACCTTCTTTTTTATAGTAGGAAACGTTGCCGAAAAGGAGGATTTCAAGGCCGTCGGAGAGATTCTTGACCGCGCCCTGCGCTTCGGAATAATTCATAATGACGCAGCTGATTTTGGATTCTTCATCCTTGAGGGTGAAAAAGACGTTTTTATTCTGCTGGATACGAAGATTGGATACTTCGCCCCGAACCCAAAGCTGGGGAACATTATTCGAAATGACTGTGGATAAGTATTTCGCTAATTCGCTGACCTTAAGGGCTTGGGGCAGATTTTCGGGCATGCCGAATTACTTGATGCCGTATCTCTTCTTGAAGCGTTCTACCATACCGCCGCGGTCGAGACTTCTCTTCTGGCCGCTGTAGAAGGGATGACACTTCGAACAGACTTCGACATGTATCTCTTCCACTGCCGCGCGGATAATGAATTCCTCGCCGCAAGTGCATTTTACTTTGGTATTATAAAGTTTGGGATGTATTCCGTCTCTCATTCTTCTGCTCCTTACATAGGATAGTATATAATTATACCACTATTTCAGGATTTTGTCAAAATAGTTAAAACTTCCCTTTTAAAGGAAAACGGAGTATAATAGATACGGGAGGATTAGTATGAAAACACTTGCCATATTTATACTTACCCTATTATCCGCATCCGTCTCAGCAGTCAAGCAACCGGTGTTCAAAGAGTACCCGATAGTCACCGAAGAGCGGCTGGAGTTGACTAAGGCATACTGCAAGATGCATTACGGGATGGACAATTACACCCTGAAAGACCCGAAAATGATCGTCATCCATTGTACCGAGGCCGGCTCGCTAGGGGTATCGCTGGGATGCTTCAAGCCGGCGAAAATCCCGGAAGAGCGCGAATATCTCCAAGCGTTCGGCGATTTGAATGTCGGGGTACATTATCTGATCAGCAAAAAGGGAGAAATATACCGGATGATGCCGGATAATATTATCGCGAGGCACACTATCGGGTTCAATTATACCGCGCTCGGTATCGAGAATGTCGGGAAAAATAACGCCGATCTGACCCATGCCCAGGTTCTGACCAACGCCCATTTGGTCGCGTGGCTGGTCTCGCAGTACCCGTCGATAGAATACCTCATCGGGCATTACGAATATACCAATCAGAGCCTCCCTCATTATGCGCTCTACATAGAAAATGTCACGAATTATAAATTTACATCGAAGGTCGATCCGGGCCAGAAATTTATGAAGGAACTACGGGAAATTCTAAAAAAGAAGTACAATATCATTTTAAAGGATTGAGTATGGATTTTGAAAAAATACGCGCCGATCTGGCGAAGGTCCTGCCGGAAAAGCGTTATCAGCATACCCTCGGAGTCGAGGAGGTCGGCGTCAGGCTCGCGGAACGGTGGGGGGAGAATCCCGACGATTTGCGTATCGCGGCGCTCCTTCACGACTGCGCGAAAGGGATGCGTATCAACGAGCAGTTCGAGTTCTGCCGTCAGAACGGGATACCCATCTCACGGGAGGATACGTTATCGCCCGGGGTGATTCACGCCCGTATCGGCGCGTTCCTCGCGCACTGGAAGTACCATGTGAAGGAACGGGAGATACTGGACGCGATATTTTTCCATCCCACCGGCAAAGATAATATGACGCGCCTGCAAAAATTATTGTTTATCGCGGATTATATCGACCCGAACAGGGATTTGCATGTGACCGGCGATCAGACCGAACTCGCGTTCGAAGATATGGAGACCGCGGTACTGGAAATCGTAATCGCGAAGAACGAGTACCTGATAGAGAACCGGATGATTCTCCACCCGGACAGCATCAAGCTCTATAACTGGCAAATCGTGTATATCGAACAACGGAAATAACCACCCCGGATTGCTCCGGCAACGCCCCGCACTTACAGGATTCCATTATCAGCAACCGGGATTATTTCAGCTTATACTTCTTCATTTTCTGCGTCAACGTATTTCTATGTATGCCCAATAATTCCGCGGCTTTGGACATTTTCCAATGCGCCTTTTCGAGCGCCTTTAATATCTGGGTCTTCTCCATCTCGTCCAGATCGAGGTCGGTAATAATCACGTTGTCCTTTTTAATATATCCCGTCAGGTTATTGATATTTTCGCTGGTGGACGAGGAACTGAAAATATTATCGGGGATATCGTCGATGGAGATACGTTCGTCATCGGTCATTATCATGGCGTGATGGATCACGTTCTCGAGCTGGCGGACATTACCCGGCCAGTTGAACGATATCAGGAGTTTGACGACATCCTCGTCGATCTGGGAGATATGCACCCCCTCGAGCTCGACGTAACGTTTGATGAAGAAATCGACCAGTAGGGGGATATCCTCGCGGCGTTCGCGCAACGGGGGGAGATGCAGGAAGATAACGTTGATGCGGTAGTAAAGGTCCTCGCGGAATTTCGTCTTGCGGACTTCCTGCCAGAGGTCGCGGTTGGTCGCGGAGATGATGCGTACGTCGATGTTGATGGCTTCCAATCCGCCGACGCGGGTAACAATTTTATCCTCGATGACGCGGAGAATTTTTGCCTGCAGCGCGAGCGACATTTCGCCGATTTCGTCGAGAAAGATCGTGCCTTTATTGGCGTTTTCGAATTTCCCGATCTTCTGACGGCCAGCCCCGGTAAACGCGCCCTTCTCATAGCCGAACAATTCGCTTTCGAGGAGGGTTTCAGGGATCGCCGCGCAGTTCAGTTTGACTAACGGCCCGTCCTTGCGGATACCCAGATAATGGGTCGCGATTGCGAACAATTCCTTTCCCGTACCGCTGTCGCCCTGTATCAGGATATTAGCGTTACTTTTCGCGGCTTTTTTCGCCCGGAGAAAGGACTGGATAATCGAATCGGACGACCCGATAATCCCGAATTGTTTCATTTCCTCGATGTATTGCAGCTTATCCTGCTGAGGTTCCTCAATAAAGTTTTCAAGGCCTTTAATTAGTTGCATCGCTCAATACCCCTTATTCATATTCAAGAAAATTCTTTTTTAATTCATCGTAATATTTCTTTGCTTCCTGTAGTACATTTTTACTGTAAGCCCCTTTCAAAATACCCTCGAAAATATCCTTTGAACGGTATATATCATGGATATATTGGTAGAGGCGCGCGATATTAATCATGGAACGGGCATAGAAGTCAGGGTCGTTTTGGATGAAACGCTTTGTCTCGTCTTCCATTTTAGCAAGCGCCCCGGCATCGATATCCCCTTCTTTCAGGTATAACGATTCCATCTCGAGGAGGGCATCTTTTTTTACCGAATTATCGCCGTTTAACGCCGCGTAATAATTTTTCAGCGCATCGAGGGGCTTCTTCTGCTTCACGAACATCCGCGCCATAAAGAGACTTTTCCGGTATTGGTCGGAGAGCAGATTAATATTGCTCAGGGATTCCTTGAAGTTGTAATTATCGATCAGGATAGAGATCAGGTGATAACGGAGAAGTTCCTTATCCTGCGGGGACATTTCGGCGGAATCGATATTTTTATAGAGAAGTTTTATCTTTTCAGGCGACGACAGGTACTGGAGGGACGATATTACCGTATCGGACATCTGGAACCCGCCGCCTTTATTTGTCGGAGTGGTGTCCTCCGGGGAAATCGTGATCTGGTTCGTGGTCTGCGGGGGCAGGGGGTTGAGCGCGGCGCCCATAGGCTTAATCTGGTAAATATATTTTTTTATCAGTTTGCCGGTCTTAGTATATCCGTGGAAAATAACCGAGCTATTGAGATTTCCGCCCAGAAACAGGAAAAATCCGTCCGACGGGTTGGATTTGTCCTTGAGAAATTTTATATCTCCCTCGACCGTCTTTAACGTCAGGAGCACGTCTTTCTCAAATATATTGATTGAGAACTCCTCGCCGGGAATCATCTCGATTGACTTGTATACCGGCGTGATAGTAAGGGGTTCCTTGACGATCGGGGTATTGTCGATAGGCGGCTTTTTATTCTGGATCTGCGTGATTATTTTATTGGACTGAATCGTCTTCGCGGGGTCGACGGGAAGCGTGGTAACCTGCGTGACAATAGTCTGTCCGTTGATGGCGGGGGATGCATTGGTGATAAAATTTGTTTTCAGGATAACCGCGAGCGTTACCTGATTGGTGGTCATTACATCCGCGACGGGAGGAATCTGGTTAGTTACCGGCTTAGGGCGGTTGATGTATTTCATGTAACCCGATTCATCTAGGATTTGCTCGAATGAAAGGAATTGAGCATTTTGGATATTTTTCAACAGCAATAGATGTTCCTGAGTGCAGGATAGAAAAAATACGACGCTTAGAAGAACGATTCCCCTCATAACTTTTCCAAATCTTTAATATAGTTTTTAGCGTTCTGGTTGCCCGGATCGATGGAGACAATATCCTGAAATATCCGTTTCGCCTTATGGAACTCTTTTAATTGTATATATAATAGGCCGATTTTGTACAGGGTGTCGGGTTCCGGTTCCTTATGGAGCATATACTCCTCGAACAGGTCGATCGCGGAATCGGCCTCGCCGAGTTTCATTTTTGTCAACGCGAGTGTATATATTATATCGGGATTTCTATCGATTATAATCGCTTTTTCAAGGTATTGCGAGGCTTTATGATAGTCTTCCTTGTTCGCTTCGAGAAGACCGAGGCCGTACAGGATATTAATCTCGGACGGGTTGACCTTGAGGCCTTGCTCGAGGATCTCTCTCGCCTGATTGAGCTTACCTACCTTCATCAGCGAACTGCCGTAGATGAAGAAGATAATCTCCTTCGACACGCCCTTCTTGATCAGCGGTTCGAGGTACTGGATGGATTCCCAGTACTTACGCAGATGGTAATAACAGATACCGAGATTCTCGTATATATCGTCCGTATTCTTCGAGCTCTCGAGGCAAAGGGTGAAATAATCGATCGCCTTATCATACTTTTCTTCGAGCATATAGCTTAAACCGATACGATAAGCATACTCGGGATTATTCGTTATCTGGAAAACCTTCAGGAAACTTTCACGCGCCTTCGCGTACACCTTCTGGTTGAGGTAGATATAAGCCAGACGCTCCCATATCTCGGAGGCATGGGGTTTCAGTCCCGCGGCGTACTTGAGCGCCTCGATAGCGTCGTCGGGCTGTCCCAACGCCTCATACACGATCCCGATATAGTACCATGCTTCCATATTGGTACGATCCTGCTCGATGGCGACCTTGAGGACTTCCTGCGCCTGATAGGTCTGGCCAACCTCGAAGAAGCACATCCCCAGTAGGACGAGCGTCATCGGGTAACGTTCCTTATCCTCCTCATAGACGCGCGAGAAACATTCGATCGCCTTCTGGTAGTCCTTCAGCTCGATATAGGAAACTCCAAGTCCGAAAGTAGCGTTGATTTCTTTTGGAAAGTGTTGAAGATACTTCAGAAAGAGGTCTTTCGAACGCTGCGGGTCATCCTCCTGGATGAGATTCATCCCCAGATTAAAGACATTCAGCGCCGCGTCAGCCTTAACGACAAAATAGTCGAATAGGGGTTCCGCCTTTTCGAAATTATTCATCTTAATATTACAGAGGCAGAGATGGAATGCGATAAAATCGTCGGATTTATCGCTCTCGTACACATCCTCGAAATAATTCGCGGCAAGTTCATAATTTTCGAGATAGAAATGGCAGATACCGAGATTGTGTTTTACACTGGGGGCGTGGGGATTGATCTGGTACATTTCGTTCAGATACTTCAGCCCCGCGTCATAATTCTCCAGCTTGATATAACAATAGGCAAGTTTATCCAGTATACTGAACCGGTCGATATATTCTTCTTTATCCATTGCTTCGAGTATATAGGGAATAGCCTTCGCGTAATTCCCCTCTTCGATAAGTTTTTCAGTTTCCATTTCCTTCATAAAGGAAATAAACTTATTCAACATGATCCTCCACGATCAGCACTTCATACTGAATAGTAATTTTACCTTTATCCGAGATCGAATAACTTACTTTACGGATATATGCGGCGCCGGAAGCCTTTTGATTCTTAGCGAGCGATTTATACTGTTTATCCAGAGCATCGACGATAACCGATGGGAAAACCCTCAGATTCGCGTCGGCCATAACCATTTCCGATTTCTGGATGAATCGTTTCCCGGATAAAAGATAGACGGAACCGGATATTTCCTTGAACTCGTAGAGATACAGTTTATCCGCAATGGTTTTCTGAATGGAGTTAAAATACCCGTCCGCTTTTCCCGGAGTGGGGCAATCGGCGATGTCGGAAATTTTCGCCTTTCCCTGAGTGTAGACATAGGCCGCGCCGCTCATCAGAACATTGATATCGGATTGAGCGTTGATTGTCGCGACCTGCTGCTCCTTACCGAAGCCGACTACTTTAGTATTTACGGTATCACCTATATATTCTTTATTTTTTACTTTTATCGTGTTCTGGCAGGATGTCAGGATTACAATGGTTGTAATCAATAGGTATTTAATAGATTTCATCACCGTTCTCCCTATATATAATATCAATATTATTTATGAACTGTTCCGCCAATTCAGGGTCGAAATGTGTCTCTTTGCAAGCCTTGATCTCCTCGATCGCCTCATCGATGGAGCGGTTACTCCGGTAGATTCGTTTCGATGTCATCGCGTCAAACGCGTCGGCTATCGCGGCTATCCGCGCATGGAAGGGTATTTTATCGCCCTTGAGGCCGGTCGGATAGCCCTTTCCGTCGAAACGTTCATGATGATAATATACCACATCCATGGAAATCTGGTGCTCTTTCAACGCGGGAAAGACAATATTTTTTCCGATCGTGGGGTGCTGTTTGATGACTTCATATTCATCGCTCGTGAGGGCAGCGGGTTTTAAAAGGATACTATCAGGGACGCCGATTTTCCCGATGTCATGAAGGATTCCTCCTTCCTGGACGAGCGACAATTCCGAAGCGGGGAGGCCGATTGCCTTCCCCAAGCCTATGGAGAAACGCGAAACATTCTGCGAATGATCGTGCGTATAACGGTCGCGGGCTTCCAGTGCGAACACGAGTGTGGAGAGGGTGGATAGGTACTTACCCCGCAGGTCGGATGTAGTTACGGCGATTTTTTCTTCCAGTTGATGCACATAATGTTTGCGCTCTTCGACAAATTCCTTGCGTTCGATGATCCGGTTGATCGCAGTCATCATATCGTCGATGGAAAAAGGTTTCAGGATATAATCGTATGCCCCGCTCCGCATCGCTTCACGGACAAGATCGATATCGCTGAATGCGGATACGACAATGATCTGCGCATCGGGATTGAATTCTATCAGTTTCTTGATGAGTTCTATCCCCGACATCTGGGGCATCAGAATATCGGTAATCACGAAGTCGACGAAATTATTTTTATATACGTCGAATCCTTCAATACCGTTCTGTGCGTTATAGATTCGTTCGACTGACGGGTGAATAGTGAGTATATCGGAAATGATCTTAATGATCGGGAACTCGTCGTCCACGACCAGAAACGAATACTTTTTGCTTTTATCCATCAGGCGATCCTTCTATTTATCACTTTATTATAAAATAAAATGAGAATCAGAACAAGAATTAAATGCTTATATCGAGTTTATCTGGAGGAAATTAATTGATACTTAAATAAAAATAGGCGGTTGCGAAATTTTCGTCGATTCGCAAACAGGTTTTCAGGAATTTAGAATATATTTTCTCATACCCAAGTTTTTGGAAGCACTTGGCGACTTTGTAGTTATAATCGCTGTTATTGCAATAATACTTGACGGCTTCTAGATAAAAACTTAACGCGGTATTGTAATCGTCTTTATTGTAGAATATTTCGCCCTTATGATATAATGCCAGACTGATTAAAACTTCGTCGTTAGCGATATGGATAACTTTATCGAGGTATTCGACCGCTCTGTCAGCATCGTCCATCGCGTAGTAGCATTGCGAGATAAAGTAGAGATTATCGACGAGGGGGAAGACCTTATAGCTCTGTTCCAGATCGGCGATGGCCGGTTTAAATTGTCCCATTTTATAATTGGCGATACCTTTTATCTGGTATGCCTGCGCGAGAAACTCGTCGGGAACATGGCCGGGGACAATTTTCAGGAGATTCGTAACTTCCTGGTAATACTTCTGATCGGAGCGTTTCTCGGATTCGCAGTAATAGAGAAAAACCTTGCCGAAACGGATATAGTTGCTCAACGATAGGGATTTGGTGTTTGTGATGACAGCCGCGAGTTTATTCGTAATAAAGTCCATATCTCCTTCGAGGGCAAGCCGCAGAACAACCTTAATCATCCGGGACTCGAAATCAAATGTCTGCTTCTCGGTGATTTTATCCAGGGAGTTGTATGCTTCGATATATTTCGTGCCCTGATAGAAGCCGTCGAATTCCCCGTATTTTGAACAGGCGGCGGCGAATAGAATAAATATTCCGGCTATTACTAATTTTTTATCCATATCTCAAACGAACCCTCCCGTTCGATAATGTCAATTCTGAGCGATGCGGCGTTATTTCGAAGATAGTCGCCGATCGTGTCTCTTAACGGGGAACGGATACCCGGCGAATGGCTTCCCCTTCCCGTAATGATACTCGCTTTCTTTTCGCCCGACGCCCGTACCGTATTGATAAACGTTTCCGCCGCGGATAATGCGCTATCGGTATTCATCCCATGCAGGTCTATTGACCGTGAAGAGCCGGAAATCCCTTTCTTGCCACGCGGGATTTGCTTGTCTTTCGGGATCGGCGGATTACTTTTCATGTACTCGATAAAAATGCTTTCCGCATCCGCTTTTTTATCTATTTTATTTCCCATAGATAGACGCTTCCCGGGGGAAGAATGATATAACCGCCGTTTTTATCCGAATGAAGCGGGTAATTCCCGAAAACGCTCTTAATAACACCCTTCACCGGGGCAATATCTTTTATCTTCAATGACGACAACTCCGCGGAAAAGTTGATTCCCATAATCTTTGTCTCGGACTTACTGACCAGAACGACTGTTTCGCTGTCGTAAATCTGGGGAGCGTAGGGGATATCCGGCGAAAAGAAAGCAATCACTTTATTGATTGACTTGTCTGAGAGAAACGATCCCGGAATAAAAGTGTTCGGATAGACCGCCGAATAGAAAAGTCCCACCCCGATATGATCGAACCAGTGGCCTTTATCGGGGATAAAGTTATAAACCCCGGAATTGACCGTCTGATAGATCGAAGTATCCGAACGGTTCGAGGCCGATAGGATACCGAGAAGAAGTTCTGTGTAGTTCAGGGTGGTTACCGCCGAATGAAAATCCTTGAGATAGCCGGCTGCTTTCTCATAGTAGACCATGCCCCATCCGGCGTTTCCGCGGATGAAATCGAAATACTTTTTCGCGAGATTTTCAGGAACCCGGCTGATATCGAAAATCCATTGATCGACCGGAAGCTCCCGCATCACGTTTAGTATCTTTCTCAGTTTATCCTGCACGGCGCCCTGTTCGAGATCGGGGGCGGCATAATCGAGAAAATTGATACTGTCCGGAATGAAATCGGACGTGACCCACAGGTTCCGGTTAAAATCCTGATACTGTGAGAATATATCCGCCTTACAGAATACCTTGATGTTATTTTTATGCAGAAAATCGATTATCGCCTTAAACCCCTTTAAATTTCCGAAGACAGTGGAAATCCCGCCCTGCTGGGCTTTGTCCCCGGTGTCCGTCCAGTCATAGATGATACCGTCGGTGTTGTAAGGGGATTGATACATCTTGAACGGATGACTGATAATAACGGAATCGAATTGACCGATTCCGAAATTGGTCATAATTGCAATCATCTGGCTGGGAGAATATCCGGTAAAATCGACGGAGATTTTCGAAAACCCCGTGGCGAAGAACAGAAAAACAGCGATGATGGAAAGAATAGAACGAGACATGACTACAACCTTATTTCGTTTTCATAAATGCTAACGCGGCGGAACCGAGTATGCCCGCCTTATTTCCTAATTTCGCCTGCTCGATACTCACCACCTCCCACGCGCGGGGCAGGGTGTTTATTTTCGCATATTTCATGATTTCTTTAAACAGTATCTCCCCGGCAAGGGAAACCCCTCCGCCGATGATGCATAATTCGGGATTGAAGATATTTATCAGATTGGCCAGCCCGATCCCTACATATTTTCCGGTGGAGATGATAATCTCTTTTGCGATCATATCCCCGGCTATAGCTTCCTTGACGATAACCTTCGCGTTCAACTGATCCGGGTAGTGCTTTAATAGGGAAGTATCCAAACCGCGCTCAATCATCGACTTCGCGCGCTTGATCATCGATGTCGCCGAGCCGTATGCTTCCCAGCACCCCATACTCCCGCACGTGCATTGCATCCCGTTGACGATAATAATCATATGCCCGACTTCGCCGGCATAATTATTTACCCCGCCGTATAAGTCGCCGTTGATAAAAATAGCGCCGCCGATGCCGGTTCCGAGGGTGATCATCAGGAAATTTTTCCGGCCGACGCCCGTCCCGAACTGGAATTCTCCGCGCGCCGCGTTATTAGCATCGTTATCGATAAACGTGGGGATTTTAAAATCGTGCTCGATCTCCTTCGCGAGAGGAAATCCGTTCAGCGCCGGGATATTACTGATTCCCGAGACGATAGTGCCCTCTTCGGGGGAAATACTGCCGGGACATCCGATGCCGATACCTTTTATCTTATGGTCGGGATTTTTTTCTAAAAGGTGGCCGAGAGCGTGGGAAATATTCCTGTATATCTTATCCGCGGAATTGGTTTCCGCGAGAGTAGGTACTTCGGAGGAATTGATGATAACGCCTTTCTGGTCGACAATACCGAGCTTAACCGCGGTACCGCCCAGATCGATTCCGAGATAATCCGACATAAATTACCTCTACTTCAGTATTTGCCCGACGCGTTCGAGTACCTTTTCCCGATCCAGCGGCTTGACTATATAACCCTTAGCGCCGAGTTTGATGGCTTCCTTGACCGCGTCGGCGGTTCCGAGGGCTGTCGCCATAATAATAACGGCGTTAGGATCCGATTCGCGTATTGCCTTGAGGGTCTGTAATCCGTCCATCTCCGGCATCGTGATATCCAGTGTGACCAGGTCAATATTCGGGAATAACGATTTATAGAGCGCGAGGCCTTCTTTACCGTTATTCGCCGTACCGATGACCTCAAAATCGCGCGACATGAATATCTGCGAGAGCTGCTTAATAATAAACTGAGAATCGTCTATCACGATAACTCTATAGTTTCCGCCTGTTGATTTTTTGCCGATGGGAAAACCGTCTTCCCCAAACATGATTCCCATAGATTCCTCCTTTTATTCCTTAAACGCGATGTTGATCTCGACTATGCCCAAACCGGTATCGATGGGGATAATCAATGCTTCCATCTCAGAATTACCTTCGTAAATATTCAAATTTGTGCCGGTAATAATAGTCGGAGGCGTAAAATTAAACGCTAAACCCTCCTTTTCGAGTTTGGTTACCGCGCGCCCGGTGATCATATTCGCGAGCTCCGCGATAGTGGATTTCGCCATATCGTGAAATTCCTTAAATTCCTCGTTATTCAGTTTAGACGTGATCTTGACCGCGGTATCCTCGGTCATATCGAATACTATACGTCCGGTAACCTGTCCGGTAACGCCGATAACTACGGCGATCCCCTTCATGGATTCACCGAGTTTCTTCAGATATAATTGTCCCCGTTTGACGCTGGTATCCAGAACTTCGTTCAGGATATCGAATGCCGCTTCTACAAAGGGATTAATGTACTCAATTCGCATGTATTCCTCCGGCTATTTTAACGAAATCATATACTTCAATGAATTTTCGATATTTATTACCATAATTTCTTTTTCATCTTCTAATATAACCCCGCTGAATATAGAATTCTTCGCCCATTGCTTGAGGAATTTCCCTTCACGGTAGTTATCGTCGGTAGCGATAATTTTCTTGTAAATACTGTCAATCATAATGCCGAACACGTCCTTATCCTTATTCACGATGATGATGAATTTATCGTCATCGGTGATCACGTTCTGGTTGCGGAACGGATCGTCGAGGTCGAGGATCAGTTTGATACTGTATACGGGCAGTATAGCCCCGCGCAGGTTTAATACCCCAAGCAGTCTCTCGTTCGTATTCGGGACACGGAAAATCTTCTTAACAGTGATGATGCTCCTGATGTACATCACATCGAGCATATAAATATTGTTCTCCAGGTAAAATGCGATACCCTGAAACAGGATATTCGCCTTTCGGAGATTTTCTTCTTCTTTGGTGACTTTTTTATTGAGAATTCTGTTGTCTTCCATATCATCCTTCCTGCTGGGTTTTCATACCGACTTTAAAGAAGTAGGAGATGATCTGGCTGGTGTCGATAATATAACCGATGTCGCCGTTACCTACGATAGTCGCAGCCGAGATACCCGGGCTCTTGATCAGCTTCGTGTTTAAGGGCTTGATGACGATATCCTGTTCCCCGATCACCTCGCTCACTATAATCCCGACCTGACGCTCGCCGTATTTAGTGACGATGCAGTATTCTTTCGTGTTATCCTGTATATCGAACGGGAGGCCGTAGAAGAAATTTTTCAGCGCGAGGATGGGGATAAGTTTATCACGGAGCTCGAGCGCGAACGTCCCGTTGATATCCTTCAGGTTCTTCGGATCGATAATACCGTTTCTTCGACCGATGCGACGGGAATGACATAGTACATTCCCTCCACGACGATCAATAACCCCTGAATGATAGCGAGGGTAAGGGGAAGGCGGATGATAAACTTCGTACCCTTGCCCTTAACCGTAGAGATACCGACATTACCGCCGATCTCCTCGATTTTTTTACGGACAATATCCATTCCTACGCCGCGGCCGGAGAGGTTGGATACCTCCTTAGCGGTCGAGAACCCCGGGAGAAAAATCAGGCCTAAGAGCTCGCGATGGGACATTTTTTGCAGGAGATTCCTGTCCATCGTGTTCGCCGCGATTGCCTTCGCGCGCAGGACTTCGGGATCGATACCGTTACCGTCGTCGGAAACCTCGATAACAATACTGTCGCCTTCATGGGTGGCCTTCAGTATGATTTTACCGATTTCAGGCTTATTCGCCGCTTTCCGTTTGGCGGGTAATTCGATACCGTGGTCGACGGCGTTACGCAGAAGGTGAATCAACGGATCGAAAATATCGTCCACCATCCCCTTGTCGATTTCCGTCTCGACCCCCTCTATGATGAGGTCGATCTTTTTATCGAGCTTACTCGCGATATCGCGTATAAGGCGCGGGAAGCGGGTAAATACCGTCTGAATAGGCACCATCCGCATATTCATCACATTTTCCTGTAACGATGAAGATATCCGGTTGATTTTCTGGATATTCTCGGAAAAAACATCGAAACTGGAGAACATCAGAGTCAAAGCATTAAGAAGGCTTTTATTTTTTTCGGCTACGATGTCCGCTTCGCCGTTCAGGTTTAGCCGCATGATACCGTTCAGGAATTCCTTGAGCGATGATTTTACATCGGTGGATATCCTGTCGAAATCGTTATCTAACTGCGAAAACGTGGATTTTGTAATGACTAATTCGCCGAGGAGGTTCAGTAGATTATCGACCTTCCAGCTTTCGACCCTCAGGGTAGACAAATTCCGTTTTTCTACAGATGTATCGTCTTTCTGTTCGGGTTCCTGCGGAGCCTCATCCGGGGGATTGACTTCGCCAGTCACCGGGGTTTCCTCGACGGTATTATTATCCTGAGGCTGACTACCGGACTGCGTTGTGCCGGAAGATTCAAGCTCGGCTAATTTTTTACTGTCTATCTTTATCGAGTTGATCTGTACGACCATCTCCTGAAGGAACGTCTTTTCTTTTAGGTAGTTTTCAGCTTTATCGGAGGCGATAATAAAAACAACCTCGTTATAAAACATAATTTCCAGTTCATCTAATGAAGGGATTATTTTTATTATTTCCGCCGAGTCGTTCAGGAGCGAATAGAGCTGAAAAGACGAAACTTCTTTCATTTCATAGGATTCATTCAGTAAAAATTTCATCAGATAAACATTTCGCCCTTTTGAAAGAGCGTCGTTTATCATAGTAAAATCGTCGTTAGAGAGAGGGATATTACCGTCACCGGACATCTGAGATTGAGCGGTTACCGGAGCAACGGATTTCGCCTCCGGCTTGGGGGCGTCGGCTGATGAAAACTTCAACTTCGATAGAATATCGATGATCTGATAGGTGCGGGGGTCTTCATATATCGCGCCGGTCGTCCGGGCATTCAGCATTTTCTCGATGATATCACGGCATTCCAGCAGGACGGTAATCGTCTCAGTGGCAAGCGCGAGTTTATTTTTCCGCACCATATCGAGGATGTCTTCGATCAGATGCGTGAACTCCTGAATCTCATCGAAACCAACCGTACCCGCACCCCCTTTGATGGTATGCGCGACACGGAAAACCTCGTTGATGGACTTCGTATCCCCAGGGTTATGTTCCAACTGAAGTAAGGAACTTTCAAGATTATCGATCAGCGAGAACGCCTCTTCAAGAAAATCCTGCTCCAGTTCTTTCGTAAAATCATCCATCCTGTTTCCCCTATAAGGACTAAAAGTTTTTACAATCATAGTATATGTTATATCATAAAATATTGCAATATATGATTCAATTCATAGGAACACCGCTATTTACAGGTAGCCGCGATTACCCTGTTGACCGCCTCTCCTATATCGGAAATTTCAATCACGATGTCGATGCCCCCGTTCTTGATGGAGTTTCCGGGCATACCCCACACGACCGAGCTTTTCTCATCCTGGGCTATCATAATGGCGCCGTCCTTACGAAGCCGCACGCTTTCGATCGAGCCGTCACGGCCCATCCCGCTCAGGATTAACCCCAGTACCCTGCTCCCCACAGCCTCGCGGATTGACTTAAAAAATATATCCACCGAAGGCTTGAAGAAGAATCCGTCGTATTCCATAGGGTCTGTCTTGAATACCAGCTTATCGCCCGCGCTCTTAATGAGAGAATGACACCCACCGGGACATACATAGATAGTGCCGTTTTCAAGAATATCGCCGTCCTTCGCTTCGACAACGGGACGGTTATAGATTTTAGTCAGATTTTTCGCGAACTCGAGGGTAAACCCTGTCGGCATATGCTGCGCGATGACCATAGGCACGGGTATAGGCTTCAACGTGCTCATTATTTTACGGATGGCGTTCGGCCCGCCCGTGGATGAGCCGATCGCGATCAGCAAAGGACGAACAGGTTTCGCCTCCCATACCTTAGGAAGGTTATCCAGTCCGAATAACAGGCCGTCCGGTGCGGGCGGGGGAACAATGATCTCAGGAGTATCGTTTTTAGGTTCGGGTAAATGTTCGCGGTTTTTTATCATGGTCTGGTAAAGTTCGCGAATGATGATGCCCATCTGATTGGATATAACCGAAATATGATCGCTGATCTTCCCGTCGGGCTTACGGATAAACTCGGCCGCGCCGTTGGCGAGCGCTTCGAATGTCGTGGTAGTTCCCTCGCCGACCAGCGAACTGAAAACGAGGATTTTCGGGCGTACCGATGGAGCGCAATTCGCCTGAATATACTTTAAAAATTCCAGCCCGTTCATTTCAGGCATTTCGATGTCCAGAATAATAATGTCGGGGTGATAAAAGAAAAATTTCTGCAAGCCGATTTTCCCGTTAGGTGCGGTAGTGACCACTTCCATATCGGGAAAGCTATTGATGATACTGGTTACATACTTTCGGATGAGGACTGAATCGTCGATGATCATTACCTTAATCTTATTGCTTGACATAGATAATCCCCTTCTCAAAAGAAGTTGGCTTGAATTTATCGAACAATCCGACCAGACTTTCGGAATGCCCGATGAAAAGGAAACCGTTATCATTGGTGGAATTATATATCTGTGTCAGCACTTTCTTCTGGATATCTTCGTCGAAATAGATAAGAACGTTCCGGCAAAATGTGATGTCGATCGCGTCGATTCCGCTTCCATACATCAGGTTATGAAAATCGAACTTCACCATCTTTTTTATCACATCGTTCACGATATAGTATTTTCCGTCCTCGAGGGGAGTGAAATATTTCTGTATATAGATAGGCGGGATTTTTTGTACGGAACGGTCGGGATATTTCGCTTCTTTTGCGATGAAGAGGCTTTCGAGACTGATATCGGAACCCATGATTTTTATATCCCATGAAGCCAGATCGATGCGGTTCTTCTCAAAAAACTCCTTGACGGTAATTGCGATGGAGTAGGTCTCTTCACCCGTAGAACAGCCCGCGCTCCAAATTTTAAGCTGTTTGGAATACTTTGACTTCAATAATCCCGGCAGAATTGTTTCCTCTAGGAGCTCGAAATGACGCTGATTTCGGAAAAAGCTGGTGAAATTCGTGGTCACAAAATCAATGAAGGAAACTAGCTCGTTTCTATCGGTTTTCAATTGTTCGAGATAAGTTTTTACATCGGTGTTTTTTTCTTTAGTTTTACTGGAAATTCTGCTGATAAGCACGGCGGAGTTCGAATCTTTAAAGATGATTCCGCTGTTTTTATAAACTATATCCGCATATTGCGCCAATATACCTTCGCTAATTTCTAACGCGGGCAATTTATTCTCCTCGATTGAAGTAACCCCTTTTCTGCAGGTGCGGAATATGCAAACAATATTCTATCGAAAATTAACAGTAAGTCAATAAAAACAGATTACAATTGCATAAAAAAACGAAAATATTAACAATTCAAGGGGATTACTCGTCTATCTGTTCGATTAAGTTTTTATAACTTTCCAGCTTATCGGGTAACTCGTATTCGAAGAGATCGGCGATCAATACGAAATCCCCGCGTTCGAATGCTACGACGATATCCGTTAGAAGGGAATTCAACTCCTGATAACTCTGCTCGGCGTCCTCCTGGTATTCGGATGGCATTTCGGCATGATGCTGCCTGAAATAGATCGAGCAGGTTTCGAGGACATTAATGACGGTATGGATTTTACCGAACGCCTCACGGTCCTTTCCCACCTGTAGGGACTCGGATATCTCGGGTAACTCCGTCCGGCAGTTGTCGAGCGCCTGAAGGAGATCGTTTCTGTCTATCTTGAACTGATTCGATATCTTTAACTGAAGAGAATCGAAAAATTGAATCATATTCTCGATAATGCTGCATAAGGATGGGATTTTTGCTTCTTCGCGCTCCGAATCGTTCAGATACGCTTTTATCTGGTGAAGAGTAGTAGTCAGTATTTTTATTTCATTGAGATGGAACGCGGTAATGGAATTGACGGATTTTAACGTTTCGATAATCCAGTCTATAATCTCGCTGTACTGCGCGGTATGGGAGAAACCGTTTTTTTTCATATCGTTTATGATATTTGCCAGCATCCCCTTCGATTCGTGCAATAGGGACGCCGCTATCTCCTCCTGAGTTCCTACCTCGATGTTGATCTCATTGATGCTTTCCAATGGGATATTTACCAAATCGGGGTTTTGGGGCGAATAGAATTTTTTATCTATTTCGATTGTCGAGATAATCAGGTTCTTCTCAAGGATACCCTGAAACGACCGGATAACCTCGAGAGCGTTCTTTTCATTTTCAATTACGACGTCGGCGGGTTCGCCGTTAATTTTGAATTGCATCAGCGGGACTCCTTCCAGATTTCAAAGTAAATATCCCTTCGTCGGGGTAATGTATCCAGTTCGGTGAGATAAAGACGTTCGCCCTTCGTATCCAGTAATCCGTTCACGGTATCCATCGTGAGTATCTGGGAAATAAACGCAGCGCGGATATGGGTGTACGCGACCTCGTTGACGTCCCATGAATGGGTGTGACGGTAGGTCTTATGCTTCGGGGCGAGCCCCTCGAGGAACGCGATGAACTCTTTATATTTATCGGGGTATAATGTATAAAGTACGGCGGATTCCGACGGCGAAACAATGGTTACTTTTTCCTCGTGCGAGTTCATCAGCGTCCGCTGGATAATATCCGTAATATCGAATGTCTGGAGTTCCGCGGTGGTTTGCATCGATTCCAGTCCGAGTATGGAGTGCGACGCGTAAAAATCAAGCTGAAGGGTGATTTTCTCCATTTCATCGAGTGTGAAAAACACGATCTGCTGCCAATCCCCGAGTACGAGACGGGACAGGTTGAACGGGACGGTTATCGTGTTGGTCGGCATCTTCGAGAGGATATAGGGCGAGGTATTTTTCTGGATTTCACGGGTGTAATAGATATACGCTTCGGTGAAGTCCTTGACTAAATCTTCCTCGTACTCAATGGAAGTCAACATGACGTTATCGGGCGCGGTGATCTTCACAACACCTTTTTCAAGATCAAGGTTCTGTATTTCCTCTTCGATAAAAGTGTCGATTCTTCCCATCTGGAATTTATGAAAAGGAATATCGAACAAGAGTTCTTTATGTGTCATATGTTTTTCCTTCCGTTATATTTATATTAAGGTGTCCCTTTTTTTTATTCAACTTATTGAATACTTAGATTATGCGGGTAATTTTCTTGCGTTTTTTAATTCACCCGCTAAACTATTGCCTAATAAAACCCCGGGACAACCCATGAAAAAAGACCTTTTCATCCTATTTTTTATTCTGTTTGTCTGTATTCCGCTATCGGCGGAATCCGTGCTTTACCCGGTCAATATCAGCGGGAAATGGGGTTTTATCAATACGTCGGGAAAGCTATCCGTCCCGGCGGCATACGATACGGTACGGAAATTCCACGATAACATCGCCGCCGTAGGGAAAGCCAATTCCAAAGGATTCCTTCGATACGGGTATATCGATACCGCGGGGAAATCCGTGCTGAAACCGGTCTATCTTTCAGTATCGGACTTTTCATGCGGTATCGGAGTAATAGTCAAGGATGATGTAAAAAAATCCGTTTTCTGCGTGAATAATCAGGGTGTATCGATCCATTCATTTCCCCTTCTTTCGGCGACCGCGTTTACGAATGGACTTTCCATCATCAGGTTCTACGACGAGACTAACAATAGAATTTGCGACGGTATACTCTCAAATAACGGGACGATCCTCACTAACCGTTTTGAAAAATTAATCGGCGTCTCCGATGGATTGATACTTATCCAAGCGAAAATTCCCGTGATCGGCCCGGATAACATGATAACATCGTACCTCGAAAAAAAGGGCTTTGTCGATATGAGCGGCGAGGTCCTGAT
>JABLXV010000056.1 GCA_013177895.1 Brevinematales bacterium
CGCGAGGTCGAAGGTGCTAGCACCCGCATATTTGTCCCGCAGAGAGTTACCCAGCCACCCCGATTGCATCATCCCGTACTTCGCCATATCCACACCCTTCGTCAGCAGGTAACTCCCCAAGCTCGGGCCCTTACCGTAGCCGTTCAGCCCGGAGTTGATGAACGTGTTGACCCCGGAGGACGCCATGTCCATCAGCGACTCGTTGAAATCGTCGCCGGACATCGACCAGTCGAGGTTCCCCCGCGCGTTCATCTTCCACCCCTTGTTCACCACGTTCGCCGTGGAGTCGATCGGTCACTGCGTGACGGCTAACGATGGACAGCCCTAAAGAAAATGGGTTCTTTTTAACAGGAGTCCTTTCAGATATACTCAATTTGTTTTACTGTCATTCGCATAGATATATTTTCTCGACCATTTATCGGCTGTTCCATAAGGAATTTTTGCTTCGATTTCAGCTAAGTTTACAATATTATACTTATGGTCTTTGTACCAGAATTCTATTTCGCTGATACATACATCGTTAAATTTGTGATCTTGTACAATATATTCATAAAAACTAAATGATACGTGATTATAAATATTTGTTGTATTAGTTACATTTATTGTAATAAAATCCATTTTTTTTTCAAAATGTATAAAACCATAGGAATCGTTATAAAAAACATATTTGTTTTTCCATAAACTTAAACTACAATCTAAGTTTTTAAACATTGTATTTGCTTTATATAACTCCAAACTCTTACCATATCCGTTGAAAATTCTGATTCGATCAATCAGAATTGGTTTAGTGAAAAACATATCTATACTGAACCATTCGAGATATGGATTTCTGAACACGAAACAAGTATCGATTCTCCCGTCGAATAGATTGCTAAATGGATAGTCTATGGTAATACTGCTTAATTCGGTCGGTTCTTCATCCCACACTGATCCGGTTTCACTCATGCTTAATTGAGAAATAGTAATTGAATTCGATTCTATCCCGGTTTCCAAGAGATAGTCTTTAAAACTTTCCTCTTTTTTACTGGCTTCTTGACAGGATATTATCAAAGTTCCCAAAAGAATTATAAAGAGTATTTTCATTTTTTACTCCCTAACCTTTATTAGATGTTAATGCCATGGTTTATAAGAAAAATATATCCCATTTCCGCCACCATCGTCTGCATAGGTTCCGAATCTAAAATAGTTGATAAAGTGTTCGTAATCCGCACTATGAATTGTCTGACATCCCTCACTTCTCGTCCATCTTTCCTTATTTCCCGGATGGAACAACACACCTCTTAAATAAGGTTCACCACCATTTTTCGGATTGTATTTATCGTAATCAGGAAGAGTATAAATATCTTTATCTCCATCCATATTCCATTTATCGAATACTCGAAGTGCATCGTAATCTCTTGGGATTACTTTTCCGTTTTTGTCCACTCCGTCTTCACGATGATAGAATCCTAAATCGAATATGCCCGGTCCTAATTGCCCGTGCAATTCGGTACTGACACCAAGTTTTGGCTTATTCGGGTCCCAGTTAGACGGATCCATATTTCCCCGGTAGAACTCACCCATGCTATACATGGTATTTCCTTTTGCGTCTTTTTGTTTGGCGATAACAGTAAATAGGTCATCATACCGGTCGGTTTCCATGCCTTCAGGAGCTTTATCTTTCCAGCCGCCTAACGGTATTTGATAATGCGAACCTTTATTCGCTTCACCGAATACGAGAGGTTTCCCAAGTTCTACGAGTTCTTTCAGGTTGAGTACCTTATTGTCCTTTCCTAAGCCTATCCCGAAATCGTTCTGCATATTCATTGCCAGCTTGTTTAAATTGCTCATTTTTACTATAGTCGAATCGATGGCTTTATCGAATATCACTTTGCTTGTATCCGCGTCGAATATGGATGTCCAGATGCTTGAGAAAAACTTCTCGACGTCGCTTTTTACCGCGTAGTCCATCACCTTGTTATATACGTCTTCGCTCATATTGGTTATTTGTACGTTTCCGTCATTGATGATTTGTTTGTCATACGCTAAAGTCCCCGGATTTATTTGATAATTTATTTCCTTCCTGAAATTGTTCAAATCGCCGGATGATACGGGTTGACCTATTTTATCCGGGTTCTTTTCATAGTATAAGGCGGTCAGCCGGTCATTATCCTCGGCGGTTAAATTTTTCATTGTTTCTTTGAGACCTTCTCCCCAGTCTCCCTTAACATTCGCCGACGCATAAACCGGACTGTCTTCCCTACCGTGACCCGCTACATATCCGTCGTCGCTATAGTAGTCGTCTTCCCTTCTCAATAACGCGACGTTTGTAATATCATGTACGTCGTTATTTCTATCCGCCGGGTTCCCGTAAGGCCTGCTTTCACTGCTGTTTTGCGTAAATAAATTCCCTATCGCGTTCGCCGCGCTACCGACCTGATTTCCCACCCAATTAGCTGCGCTTCCGACTGTCGAACTGATATCACGGATATTCATGATGGTTTGGTACATCGTTTCCGCGCCTTTCCATCCCCATCCCGATTCTTGATTATAGCTGATATTCATTCCCCCGAATTCTCCCGCGCCTTCATGTATGCCGTTTAGTGAGGAGAATCCCAGATCGAATTTATAGGATTTGTTATCCTTATCCCCGCCTATACTGAATAAGCTGAGGTCTATTCCTCCGGCAAGATCGAGCGAGTTCTTTCCCGCATACTTATTCGCTATGTCCGTCCCCAGAAATCCGCTTTTATACAGGTCATATTTTAACGTGCTCAAACCTTTTGTCAATCCGTAACTCAGGAAACTTTCCCGTTTACTGCTCCCATACCCCTCAAGCCCGATACTGATGAAGCTATTTAATCCCGAAGTGGTCATATCCATCAATGCTTCGTTCGCCTCATTACCCGTCATACTCCAATCTAAGTTTCCTTGGTTGTTAACCTTCCATCCTTTATTGACAAAATCGCCCGCAGCTCCTACTCCCCATTCGGACATTCCATAAAGGACTTTATCGCCAAACGTACCGCCGCCGCCGAATTTATCGCTAAATGAACTTGAAATAAGTGACTTTCCCAAGCCCGCGACGGCGTTCACTCCGAAACTCGCGAACTGCTGTTTATCCATCGCCCACACGATCTCGCCGTTAGCGCCCGTCCTCAGCCCCGAGGTCGCCAAACTCCCCGCCGTGTTGATCGCCCAGTCGCTCGCGGCGTCCTCGAGGAAACTCGTGCCGATGCCCGCAGTAAACGCGCTGGTCGCGAACCCCACGGCGTTCTTGATCATGCTAATCCCCCACTCGCCCTCGGACATATAGCCCGTCGCGTAATTCAATGTGTCGTGCGCCATCGCAAGCCCCGTGTTGATCGCGGCCGCCGCTATCGCCCCGACCCCCGTCGCGGCCAGTACGACGCTCGTCCCGATCTTCAATGTGTCGAACAGGCTCATCGACCACGCGCCCTTGTCGGTCGCGCCGTCGTTATCCCCGTCCGTGTCCCACAGCGGCCGGTCATAGAACGGCGTGTTCTGCTTGTCCCACCCCGCCTGCCGCATCGCGTTGTAGTACGACGCCGCCCATGTCAGACGGTACATCTCGCCCCCGCCCACTGTGAACGCCGATTTGATCTCCTTCGTCGGCGTCGGGCTCCCGAACAGCGCGGTGATCCGGTCTCCCAGCGACGCGTCCTCCTTCACATACGACGTCTCGGAGTAGAACTCCGCCATCGCTCCGTTCGGAGGCGTGTACTCCTTTCCCCCGAAGTGCGTCTCGAGCTGCTTTGCGTAGGCATCGTAACCGTTCCGCGCGTTCTCGATCGTCTGGTCGAGGAGCATCCGGTACACCGTCTGATGCCCATCTATCAGCGCCACCACATCGTCCTTCAAATACTCCGCCAGGTTCAGGGAGAGTACCTTAGGACGGTATCCCGTCAGCGCCTGATTCTGCTTCTGGTCGCCCCAGATCGTCGCGTCCACCGTCACGTCGTACCGCGCCCATTGATTGTTTCCGCCCTTGGTGAACAGACTCCCGCTCAGCAGATCCTCCGCCCATCCGGCGTACCCCTCGTCCTGCCCCGCGAGCATCTCGTTGAACATCTCGACCTGTTCTTTGACCTTATCTTTAAACTCTTCCTTCATCTTCATTGTCTGGAATTCGAGCTGCTGTGCCTGAAACTCCGCCATCTCGTTACGGAACTCGATCACGTCCGCGCCGCCCCCGCCGAACCGCGATATCCCGTCCATCATCCCTTGCTAACGCTTCGGGACAAGCGAACGTCCAAATTATCTTAAACGTATTGATTGGTTTTGTCAATGAACGGTTTGTTTTTTTCCCCGGCTTCCCTCGACAGGCTCGGGATGACAGTTCCCATAGAGACGAGCGGAACGTTCCGGCTTTTCCGGCGCGCTGTGAAGCGATTTTCACCCTCCGGCTGTCCCGACCGAGGGCGTTTGTCCGAATCCCGACTCGAAATATCTTATTCTATCTAACGAACTATCTCCAGTTTTTTCAACGAACGCTCGTTCGATGCCGGCGCATTATCGCCATCACGGGCTGACGCTTTATCCCGGCTCGAAGTTACATATCGGGATTTGTGTGCGAAGTACGAAGGGAAAGTTACGCCCGAATCGAGACTGCCGGCTCTGCTCCTGAGCGCAACATAGACCGGAACGCTCTGCGGCGGGTCGTCTTGCATACGCGCCACTTGTCTATACGGCAGGACTAACGGGACACGCGCCACCCCGCGCCGGTCGGCGGCGGAAAAACCGGAACTGACGCAAAGGATGGAACGGATGAATTTTAATCATTATATGATTTCGATATATATTCTATAGTCCCCAGATCAGTTCCTGCAAGTTTAATATCTTCCGCAGCTTTCCAAATACCATTTCCAACTTTTATCCAAATTGCGCCTTTATCATCTATTTTCCAATTTCCGATTTGCATATTTTTTCCTTTTTTTAATTGTATTAATATACTACCGGAATATTTTTTATCCATCTCGAAAGAAATACGTGTATTAAATCCAGGTCTATTGTATAATTCTCCTATGTCGTAAATATTATCAGTTTTTATCCCCAACTTCTTCCACTTGGAAAATAATACTTCTTTTGTTTCTAAAAATCCAATACTTTCAGTATAATCAAAGCTAATATCTTGCAGATAAATTGCATACGTTTTTATTAATTTATTAATATACTGCTTTTTTGCTTCTTCTAAATTACCTATTTCATATTTTTCATTTCCATCCCATAATTCTATTTCACTAATACACAAATCTTGATATTTTATCCCAGAATAATGTTCAGTTACTTCAAATAGCATTAGGCTCGTATTTATTTTTTGTGGAAATATTATCTTTTGATTATCTTTTATATCATATATACTGATATTTGATATTATCTGTATAATTTTAAAATCACTATTATAAAATGATATTTGTAACTTTTTTACTCTTTCATTTTCATAAAACAAATTATCACTTTTTTGATAACCATTTAATATACATATTTTATCTATATCAATAGGTTGTGTAAAAAATACAATAAAATAATTATTTTTTATTGTATCTTCATAATCAATATTTTTTGTATTTAAAGCAAGTGCAGTATTTTTATTTTTATCAAATAGATTATAGGGGGAATATTTTAAGGGATCATTATAGGGTAAAATAACACTACCCATCTTTACATCATCATCATATAATACTCCATATATACCTATTTCTGTTTGCTTTGAAATAGCACAATTTATAAAGATTGTATTTATAATAGATATAAACAACATATTTTTAAAAACTTTCATAAATATACTCCTTTCCATATTTTATTGTGTATATAAATAATAATATCCTTTTTGCTTTTCATAATTCTTTTTGTTAAATTCCATTTTATGTGTAATACTATTATAAGTCCCAAATTTTTCAATTAATTTGTAATAATCCTCTTCAAAAATAACTTGGCATGCCATACTTGTGTTCCAACTCCCTGTCGTATTTGCATGAATTAATACTGCTTGGGCAGTACCTTTGGCTTTTGTATAGGGATTAATCTCTTCCATAATGGGTGAAGGTGATTTTAATTCAAAAGCTAAATAATCCCATCCGTTATGCAATTTTTTATTATCATTAGCTTTATGAGTTAATTCACCTGTTTTTTTACTATATACATCTTTACTATAGGTTCTTATTTTTATTTTTAACTCACTTGCCTGTGGTGCAATATTCGCAAAATGATCTTTCCCGTCATATCCTGTAGCGCTTTCATTATCTGACATATAATTTGTCGAATCGACACTACTTCTATAGAATTCGGTTATTACCCCGTCTTTAAATAGCACAATTCTATCATCCATCGGATCTTTTCCGGGATAATCCTTCTTATCTCCTACCCAACCCACTTTCATACCATTACCCATTCCTTCCTCGCCAGTCATTATATAATCCATGTGGTTTAGCTTATTATTGATATTTCCATACCCTTTTATACCCATGAAATAATTATATTCTTCCATACGGTCTTGCCCATAATCGGAATTTATATCGTATGATACCACATTTTGATTTTGTACCATGCCCGCATGCTGGATACTTCTTTCAAACATAGTGGCAAATTCATTCGCATTCGAACCGTTCTTTACAATACTTGATAATCCCCCATATCTATAAATTCCAACTTCAGTTGCTTTATCCATCGCTTTTCCATATAAACTCATTCCGGTATCCATCGCACCATACCAGTTACCATTACTATTTCCAAGTTGGTTTAACGCGCTATTCATTGGATCGGTGATATCCCTTTTTAATCGATTATCTCCCGCATAATCCATCGCTTTATTTGTGATACTTTGCATAGTACTGAAAATATTCGTCAATACTATCCCATTCGCCATCGACCCGCCTTCGTGGGTTGAGACGCTCTGGTATCCCATAATCTGGTTGACGATATCCTGACGAGCCTCCCCGTCAGCCATACTCTCTATTTGACTCAGTAATATCTGCTTATGCTGCATTGACATCGAATCCCCGCCCTGTTCGGCAACAGCCTCGCGGAGTTCTTCTATACTCATATTTGAATAATCATATTCAGGATCGGGAGCGTCAATCGGCTCCTCCGACCATCCGGCTACCCCTGATTTTTTATTCTCGACAGCCTCGGCGGGTTGGTGTGTATTGGCGGACGTATTCTGCGACTGCTTCGGGGCTTTGAACCAATCCCCTATCTGCTCGAAACCCTTGATGACCGAACCGAAGCTCAACTCCCCCGGCCCGTCGTGCAACTGCATCCCGCCGTTCCCGAAGTGCAAGCCGAACGACGCGGAAGCGAGCGGGTTCTGCATATCGTCGCCGGCCTTGCCGAAGTCGAACGAGATATCCATACCCCCCGCGAGGTCGAAGGTGCTAGCACCCGCATATTTGTCCCGCAGAGAGTTACCCAGCCACCCCGATTGCATCATCCCGTACTTCGCCATATCCACGCCCTTCGTCAGCAGGTAACTCCCCAGGCTCGGACCCTGGTTATACCCGTTCAGCCCGGAGTTGATGAACGTGTTGATGCCGCTCGACGCCATGTCCATCAGCGACTCGTTGAAATCGTCGCCGGACATCGACCAGTCGAGGTTCCCCCGCGCGTTCATCTTCCACCCCTTGTTCACCACGTTCGCCGTGCTGTCCATCGCCTGCGCAGAATAGTTCGACAAGCTCACCATGACCGCCAAGCCTTCGCCACGGGCTATTTTTCTATACCGATTCATCCATTGAAATCGGGGTTAGCCGTCACGCAGTGACTAGATTCCGCCGCCGTCGAGGAATTTCCCCGGTACGGTCTTGCTCTGCATCATACGCGCGCCCGCGGGCACATCGTCAGTGATCCATACGTTACCGCCGATCACCGCGCCTTTCCCGATAGTCACGCGCCCGAGCACAGTGGCCTGCGCATAGATCACCACATCGTCCTCGACGATCGGATGGCGCGGGATACCCTTGATCGGGTTGCCGTGCTCGTCGAGCGGGAAGTTTTTCGCGCCGAGGGTCACCCCTTGGTAAAGCTGGACATTATTGCCGATCACACAGGTCTCGCCGATCACGACCCCGGTACCGTGGTCGATAAAGAAATTTTCGCCGATCTGCGCGCCGGGATGGATATCGATCCCTGTTTTGGAATGCGCCATCTCGGTGATGATACGCGGGATAAGCGGCACCCCGATAGTGAGGAGGGAATGCGCGATACGCTGGTTCGTGACCGCGAGGATGCTGGGGTAGCAGAAAATAGCTTCGCCGTAGCTTTTCGCGGCGGGGTCGCCTTCGTACGCCGCGGCCACATCGGTGGCGCAGAGCCTGCGGATTTCCGGGATCGCGCGGATAAACTCCGCGGCCTCCTGCCTCGCCTTGAGGTCGCAGTTCGGGCAGCGGTCGGTGTTCATCTGGTCGCACTCGAAGCAGTAACCCCGTTTCGCCTGCTCGGCGAGCAGTTTATAGATTTTATCGAGATGAGTCCCGATATAGTATTCCATAGTCTCCGGGCGGAGCTCGGAGTTCCCGAAGTACCCGGGGAAAATCACCTGCCGGCAGAGTTCGACAATCTCGTCCAATACCTCGATAGAGGGCATCGGAACCTCATGGTTCGCGCGGTGGGCGACCTTAGTGTACGAACTTTCCTCGCATAGCAGTCTGACGACGTCGTGGAGATCATTATCAATCCCTTTCATGCCGGTTCTCCAAATATTTTGAAATATTATATATCCGTTCGGGAAAAAACGCTAATGCTAGGTTAATAGCAGGTTTTTTAGTAGAAATGCGGACATTTTTAATGCCGTTTGTCATTGCGATGCCGCGCTACAAAACTTATTGAAGCGCGGTAGAAGCAATCTATCAATCAAACGTCCCTGTTTATCCGTCTGTGATTTATTCCCCCATTGACATCATCGAAATTTTACGCTTTTTCTCCGGCATGCTACAATATTAAAGACACAACCGGAGGCAGCTATGAACCGTATCATATTATCAATAATTTTCGTCCTTTCCGCGGGTATTCTCAACGCGAAGCCCGGCGATTTTCTATGGAGGTTCAAGACGATGTCATGGGTGTCCTCGTCCCCGTGCGTCTGGGAGGACATGGTCTACTTCGGCGGAATCGACCAGAACCTCTACTGCCTCAACCAGAAGAACGGTAAACTCCGCTGGAAATTCCCGACTGCGGATAAGGTCTATTCCAGTCCCACCGTCTGGCAGGGTAAGGTATTCTTCGGGTGCAACGACAATAATCTTTACTGCCTCGACGCTAAATCCGGGACTGTCGTCTGGAACAGCGAGGTCGGCGATAATATCATATCGAGCCCCTATGTTTACGATAACAAGGTCTATGTCGGGTGCTGGGACGGGAACTTTTACTGCTTCGATACCCAGTACGGCGACGTCCTTTGGAGCTATAAGACCGGCGACCAGATATTCTCCAGCCCGTGCATCTGGAACAACCTTGTCTACTTCGGCGGGATGGACGGATATGTGTACTGCCTCAACGCGGGAGACGGTAAGGAAGTGTGGAAGGCTAAAACCGGGGCGGGAGTCTATTCCAGCCCTATTGTCTCGGGCGGAAAGGTCTATGTCGGAAGCGAGGATAATCAGCTTTACTGTTTCGACGCGAATAAAGGTACAATTCTATGGAAATATGCAACGGGCGACCAGATATTATCCAGCCCGGTAGTCTATGCCGGAAAAGTATATTTCGGGAGCTCCGATACGAACTTTTACGCGCTGAAAGCGGATTCCGGCGAACTCGTATGGAAATATAAAACTCTCATGCCGAATTTGACCAGCCCCATCATCGCCAACGGTAACGTGTATTTCGGGAGTCAGGACCGGAATTTCTACTGCCTCGATATGGAGGCCGGTTCGATGATATGGAAATTCGAAACCGATCATATCCTTTTCTCGTCCCCGTGTATCGCCAACGGTAAAGTGATGTTCGGGGGGATGGATTATTATCTCTATTGCCTTGACGCGGGCGCGGGGGTGAACGACGCGATCTACCCGTCGATATCCGGGATGGACAGCCCCTTATCCGAGACCGCGATGAATATCCCCGCCGGGAAATCCCCCTACTCGATGCCGGTCGCGGTGGTAATCGGCAATAAGGACTACGCATCTGGAATCCCATCCGTACAGTACGCGCTGAACGACGCCAAACTGATGAAGCAATACCTCATCAAGACGTTCGGCCTCGACGAGAGCAATATCCTTTACCGTGAGAACGCCGACCTCACGGAGTTTATCGACCTCTTCGGCTCCGCCGACGGCATCGAGACCAGTCAAATCTATAAGCTCGCGAAGGGCAAGAAGGCCGACGCGGTCTACATCTATTACAGCGGGCACGGTATCCCCGGGCTGAGCGACAAGAAGGGCTACCTCGCGCCGGTCTCGCTCAAGAAGTTCAACCCCGAGGCGACCGGATACGCGCTCGACACCCTCTACCGCAACCTGACCAAGCTGAAGGACGCGGGGGTGAAGAAGGTCGTGCTGATACTCGACTCCTGCTTCTCGGGCGACTCGGCGGCGGGTATGCTGATCGAGAACGTCTCGCCGATTATGGCGAAGGTGCAGAACGAGCTGGCGGCGGCCGAGATCGGCACCGTCTTCCTCGCGACCACCGGCGACTCCTACGCGGCATGGTATAAGGATGTGGGGCAGGGGTTATTTACCTATTTCCTGCTGAAGGGTGTGGGCGGAGACGCTGACCTCGACAAGGACAAGACCGTCACGCTCGCGGAGATGCAGGAATACATGGGGAATGCCGTACCGGAACAGTCCCAGCTCCTCTTAAACTTCCGCCAGATCCCGCAGGTCAGCGGAAATCCCAACGAGGTGATTATCAAGCTGGAATAGCATTATTAAAAATCGCGGAATATAATGAAGGGGAGTATGGACATAATTCTAGATGGAATGGTTGCATTGATTACCGGGGTAAGCCGTATCAAGGGAATTGGTTTTGCTATCGCAAAAAAACTGGCGGAGCAGGGTGCTGATCTTTTTATTCACTCTTATTCCCCCTATGATTCTCAGTTTCCATGGAAGACAAATAATGATGAAATTTCAACGATTATCAGGGAATTAAAAAAGACCGGTAAGAGGGTTGAACACCTTGAGGCTGATTTTAGTCAACCAGAAGCGCCGGAAAAGGTAATCGAAGCCGCATTTTCCGCATACGAGAATATTCACGCATTGGTTCTCAATCATGCGTATTGCACTCAGGGAAATCTTACTGAGTTGACTGCGGAAAACATCGATTTGCATAATAATATTAATATCCGCTCGACGCTCTTACTTATAAAAGAATGGAGCCTGCGCTTTCAGAGTTCCCATATTGCCGGACGTGTAATCATGATGACTTCCGGACAGCATATCGTGCCAAATCCCGGCGTACTATCCTATGTCGCCTCAAAAGGCGCGATTCACCAGTTGACCCTTAGTTTATCCGCGGATTTAGTCAGGAGAGGGATTACAGTCAATACTGTCAATCCCGGCCCTACGAACAGCTACGACTGCGAAAAGCATTTTCCCGAGATTTATGCGGATGTGCTCAAGCATTTTCCGCAGAATCGATGGGGAACTCCGGAGGACGCAGCGAATATTATCGCATTCTTAGTCAGTCCCGCATCGCAGTGGATTTCCGGCGAGGTAATCAATTCCGACGGCGGTTCTCATTATTAGGGCGATGGTTAAATTATTAGATACAAAAAAGGGGCTGCCTTCGCGGCAGCCCCGTTATCGTTACTTCTATTCCCTACTTCTCCACTCCACGGTAGAACAACAACCCGTTATTCACGACCTGGAGCAGGAAGGATTTCTTATCCTTGTTCTTTTCCCCGAACGCTTTCATATCGTCGAGGTCTTTGATTTTCTGCTTATTGATCCCGACCACGATCTCGCCGGGGCGGAGTGTGCCGTAGAAGAAGCTTTTCTTATCGACCGATTTCACCATAATCCCGAAGTTTACGCCGTTTTTCTTAAAGTCTTTCGCCGACGGGGTTACAAACTCCACGCCGAGGAAGTTGTAGGTCCCGGTCAGGCCGCCCTGATTCTCGCCCTTACCCGGCTTATTCTTCTCGCCGAACATAGTATTCGCGTCTTCCCTGTCGGCCAGTACGACCGAAACGGTAACCTGCTGGGAGTTCCGCAGGAGCACGATATCGACCTTAGTCTTGGGGGGATAGTTGCCGATCATCAGGCGAAGCATATCGGGGTCGCCCACCGGTTTGCCGTTGATCGAGAGGATAACGTCGCCCTGCTCGATTTTCCCTGCCGCGGCGGGGCTGTCCTCAAGTACCTTCGATACAAGCACGCCCTCGCCGGGCTTCAGCCCGAGCGTCTTACGGGTGGCGTCGTCCAGCGCGGACGGGATAATCCCGAAATACCCGCGTTCGACCTTACCCTTTTCGATAATCTGCACCGCGATCTCCTTCATCAGGTTCACCGGGATCGCGTAGCTGATGCCCATATATCCGCCGGTCTGCGACTGGATCGCGGAGTTCATCCCGATTACCTGTCCCGAGATATTGACGAGCGGGCCTCCCGAGTTACCGGGGTTCACCGCCACATCGGACTGGATCAGGCTCTGGAAGCTCGACGACAGGCCGGGGCGGCTGATCGCGCTCACGATACCGAAGGTGAATGTCCCGGCTAGGCCGAACGGGTTACCGATCGCGATCACGAGGTCGCCGGTCTGCACCGCGGACGAGTCGCCGAGCGCCGCATAGGGCAATTCCTCATTCGCGTCTATCTTGAGCACCGCGATATCGGTTTCAGGGTCGACGCCGACCACCTTCGCCTCGAACATCCGGTTATCGGACAGAATGATCGTTATCTTGTCCGCGTTCGCCACCACATGATAGTTCGAGAACAGGTATCCGTCTTTTGAGAAGATGATGCCCGAACCCTGCGCTTCGGATTTTTTCTCCATATCCTCTCCGGGCTGACCGAAGTAGAACTTAAAGAAAGGATCGTTTTGGAAAAACGGGTCATTCTGGAACTGGTTCATCGCGTTATTCACCTTGACCGTGCTCTCGACATGGATACTGACCACCGCCGGCTGAACCGTCTTGGATATCTCGCGGAAAACATTCTGCATATTGACAATCGATTCAACGCCGGGTATCTTGGCTACAGCCTCGTTTTCCGTCTTGAACGGGAAACCAGCCTGCTGGGCGGACGCTCCCGCGCATGCCCCGCCAATGAACGCGGTCAGCACTCCGAAAGCGACTCCGGCGATTATCATAATTTTCTTCGAAGCAGACATAAAATCCTCCATCATATAATTTTATATACCTATTAGATAATACTTTTTTATATAGAGATAGATAAATGTCTCTAAAAAATTTAATAAAGTGGAATAAAAAAATCAAGGGATTTCTGTTTTGCATAAAATATGGCGCCGGTATTTGGGCGACCGGCGCCACTCTATGAAAAGATTGGGTGTGTTTTTCGTTTTACATAGTGTTAGACAACTTTCATTCGGAGCGGTTAGAAGAATTGAAAAAATATTTTTTTTATTTTCGATGCGCGGAACATAGCGCGATAGCGATCGCGTCGGCTACATCGTCCGGGGACGGGGTTTCCGCTAGCGAGAGGAGTATCCGTACCGCCTGCTGGATTTGCGCTTTCGACGCGCGCCCGTAACCGCACACGGAGGTCTTGACCTGTAACGGGCTGAATTCGACGATGTCCATTTCATACGCCTTAGCGAGCACCAGTAACGCGCCGCGCACCTCGCTGATCACCATCGCGGTGCGGGTGTTTTTCGCGAATATCAGCGTCTCGAGCCCCATAACCGCGGGGCGGTATTTCTTTATCAGCGTCTCCACGTCCTGATAAACTTGATAGATGCGGTCGTTTTTTGGGATGCCGGTTTCGGTGGAGATGAGCCCGTAGGATAACGGTTTGATTTCGGAGCCTTCGATTTCGAGTACCGCGAACCCCAGACGCTGGAGGCCGGGGTCGATGCCGAGTACCCGCATTTAACGCGGCGCCGTTTCGGGCAGGATACGCCCGATCAACCATTCGGCGATTTCCTTCTTGTCCATCCGGCCGCTTTCGGCGCGGCCGCCTGATCGATCGATCAGCACGACCTCGTTCTGTGCGCTCCCCAACGGGTTGAACGATTCATCAATCCGGTTGAGGACAATATAATCGAGTTTCTTACTCTTCAGTTTTTCGGCGGCGCTTCCCTCGGCTGAGTCTGTTTCGAGCGCGAATCCGACATAGAGCTTTCCACCGAATTCCCCCGCTATAGTTTTCAGCACGTCGGGGTTTTGGGTCAATTCGATATTGATATCTCCGCCGGTCTTTTTTATCTTGGACGCGGATGCTTTAGCCGGACGGTAATCCGCGACTGCCGCCGACATGAAAAGCCCGTCGTATTCGGGCATCTTCCCGCGAACCGCGTCGAGCATTTCAACAGCGGTCTGCGCCGCGATGGACGGCAGGTACGCGGGCGCCGCGATCTGCATATTTCCGTAAACCAGCAGGACGTCCGCACCCCGCCGGTAGAGCGCCTTCGCGATCTCCACCCCCATCCTTCCGCTCGAGAAGTTGGACAGGTAGCGTACCGGGTCGAGCCTCTCGATAGTCCCGCCCGAGGTCACTATATATTTCTTTCCCCGAAGGGGCATCGACGGATCCCGGGTAATCACAGCGGCAATCGTTTCCTCACCCGCCAGCCTCCCCTTCCCGCTATACCCGCACGCGAGATTCCCTGAGTCCGGCTCGATTACCTCGTAGCCGAGCTTCTCCGAAAGCGCGCGAATATTCGCCTGCGTCGCGGGGTTCTCGTACATATGCACATTCATCGAGGGGAACACGATACGCCGGGATGTGACCGCGAGAGCCGTAGAGGTAAGCAGGTTATCGGCGATACCGTTGGCGATCTTCGCGATCGTGTTGCCCGTAGCGGGTACGACCGCGAACACGTCCGCCCAATCGGCGAGTTCGACATGCGCGATAGGCCGCGAAAAGTCGAAATCGTCGACATAGACTTCGTTATGGCAAAGTGTTTTGAATAGTATAGGCTGGATGAACTTGGCGGCCGCGGGGGTCATCATTACCCGGATTTCGTGACCCTCGGATTCGAGCTGACGGATTACGCCGAGCACTTTATATACCGCGATTCCGCCGGTTACCCCGATTAATATTCTCATCGTACCGCCTACGGGTTTTTCTTGATCCAGTGAAGGATGACAAAGTACTCGCCGTCTTTAATCACGATGCTGTATATCTCACCGCGTATATCGATGAAATATCCCATCGTCATCGCGTAGTCCATGATATGCGGGGCATAGAAAAGATTCTGCGAATAGGGATTGTCGGACAGGTCGAGAAACCTGAAGCGTAATCCCTTATTCTTCTCGTCGTAGGAATAGGTCACCACCTTATCGTCGCGCGTAACGCCTAAAAGACTATCCATATTGTCGGCGGAACGGTAGATGGTTTTTTCCATACTGTTCTGAAGGATACTGTATAGGTTCAGGCTGTTATAGACCTCGGTAGGAATATCTACAGGCTGGTCTTTCTTTTTTACCAGATACTGCTGGCTGAAAAGGAGCAGTTTTTCATCGTTCTTCAGGTTGTAAACATCACCGTAAACCACCATGAACGTTTTATCCCCCTCGGTGTGCGTCTGCGAAAGATAATCGGTACGGAACTCGAAACTCATTTCACCCGATGGAAGGAAACGTTTGACGACCCACGACATCTGCTCCTCGTTTTCCTCGCGGATATACACATACAGGTTACCGAACAAGTCGACGTCGACACGGTCGGGATATTCCATCGGCCCGGTGTTAATCCCGCTCACGCCGATACGGTAGATAAACTTCCCGTAGATGGAGAACTTATAGATATAGTACTGCTCGTACACATCCTCCAGCGTAGTATTGGAAACCGATGCGAGAACGAAGATTTCACCGTACTTATTGAGAATCACCTGGAACGGGATATCGAATTCGTAACCGTCCCCTTTATTCGGAATCGTCAGGTTAGTCACGGGGTCGCGGTTCATATTGAAGACGCTGACCCGTTTATTATACTTATCGGCGATATAGACCTTGTTCCGGTAGATTTGCACGCTCGACGGAACGTCTATATAATCGGGTATCATAAACTGCTTTTCATCGGTAAACGCCACTTTCAATTCGGGTAAATTACTCCCGACCTGGTCGGGCTTATCGCCGAGCTGGGCGTAGAACACGGTCTCGTAGGGCATGAAGTTCGGCCCGCCCGCGCATGAAATCATGGAAAGAAATAACCCGGTCAGCATTACCGCCCGGAATAAATAACGCATAAATTCCTCACTATATCCTGTTTTCAAACTCTACGACAATTTGGTTCAATATATCGATACCGCGCTTCAGTTCGTCGTCCTCTACCGTGAACGCGATACGGAAGTTGGTATTCTTCTCGGAGAACACGTTGCCCGGGATAATCAGTACTTTATGACTGATCGCGAGCTCCACGAAGCTGGAAACATCCCCCGATTTCAGCGCGGGGAACATATAGAACGCCCCGCCCGGTTTTACTATATCAAAGGAGTCCTTCAATCCGTCATAGATCAGGTCGCGCTTCTTGCGGTAGGCCTCGCGGAACGGTTCCGTATCGAGATCGAGCGCGGCAAGCGCGGCATACTGGAACGGACTGGGCGCGCAGACGAACGAGTACTGCTGGAGCTTGATCATCTGCCCGATCAGTTCGGGACTGCCGATTGCGAACCCCATGCGCCATCCGGTCATCGCATACGTCTTCGAGAACCCGCCGAGTATCAGGACGTTATCGTAATAGTTCGCGGGGCTGTCGAATTTCCCGTCGTACACAAACCCGTCGTAAATCTCGTCGGAGATAATCAGGATGCCGTTCTCCTTCGCGACTTTCACGGCGGCGTCTATATCGTCTTTCGTATAAACATACCCCGTCGGATTGCTGGGGCTATTCAGTATAATCGCTTTGGTTCTGGGTGAGACCGCCGCCTTGAGCTTGGCGTAGTCGATCCTGAAATCGGGGTACGTATCCACTATGACGGTCTTACCGTCGATCAGGTGCGTCAGGTGCTTGTACATCACGAAGTACGGGTCGAACACGATAATCTCGTCGCCGGGATTGATGATCGACAGCAGCGCGAGCATCAGCCCGCCGGATACGCCGGATGTGATAATCACCTGGCTCAGGTCGAACTTTTTATGATAGGTAACGGACGCGTCGTGAATAATCCGTTCCCGAAGTTCGGTAATACCCTGCGTGAGGGTGTAACGGTTGAACCCGTCGCGGATCGCCTTTATCGCGGCTTCCTTAACCGCATCCGGTACGTCGAAATCGGGCTGGCCGATGCTGAAATTGATCGGGTTCTCGATTTTCGCCGCCAATTCGAACACTTTCCGTATACCGGAAGAATCAACTCTTTTAGACCTTTCGGAAATCATGCTTCCCTCCGATTGTGAGACATCAGGGCGGTTCTAACCTGTTCCTACCTATTAATACTCAATTTACTATTTTCCGGTATCGTTCGCCCAATAGCCGCTTCACTCTTCCCGCATTGGCGGGCATATAAAAAGAAGCGACTATAAGATTTTAGAACATTTTTAGGTTTTTATCAACTTACGGATTATCTAATCGACATGTTTTATCTGCCGTAAAAAGGATTTTCAGGCGCCCGCGCTTAGCGGAAGCGAAAGCGCCTGAAAACGTCGAGGGGAAAAAATACCTTAACCGAGCTTTTCTCTTCTGTTCCTGATGAACGTAGGCGTTTCGAGATTGGTCTCGAACACCTTCTCCGGCTTGGACGCGAAATCTTTCTGCTGATTGGTATACAGCAGGCGGAACCGCTGACTCTGTTTGTTCTGGTAATGCGACGCGACATCGATGACCTTTCTGTCGTCGAAAATATCGTCGTCATTCAACGGCTCGTCTATCATCTCTTCCTCGTAGTCCTTAGAGAAGTCGGTAGCGACTACGATGACCTTTACTTTATCCTTGAGGTTTTCGTCGATATCCACACCCATAATAATATCCGCGTTGGGACGGCAGTAGCTCGCGATCGTCTTCGAGGCCTCGTCGTATTCTTCCATCGGGAAGTCCTGCCCGCCGATAAACACCACCAGCATCGCGCCGGCGTTCTTGAACGAGTTGTTCTCGATCAGCGGATTCTCCATCGCCATCTTGACGGCTTCGACCGCGCGGTTCTCGCCGTGCGCCATACCGATTCCCATAATCGCCTCGCCCTTGTTCGACAGGACGGTCTTCACATCCGCGAAGTCGACGTTGATGAGTCCCACGTCGGAAATGATATCGGAGATACCCTGCACCGATTGCTTGAGTACTTCGTCGATTTTGCGGAACGCGTCCTTGATCGGGGTCTTGCGGTCGATAATCTTGAGTATCCTCGAATTGGTGATAATCAGCATCGTATCGACATTTTCCTTGAGGCGTTCGATACCCTGCCGCGCCACACTGTGCCGCTTGGGGCCTTCGTACTCGAACGGGATAGTGATCACTGCGACCGTCAGCGCGCCCAATTCCTTCGCGACCTTCGCGAAGATCGGCGACGCTCCTGTGCCGGTACCGCCGCCCATCCCTGCGGTGATAAACACCATGTCCGCGCCCTCGAGATGCTGCTTAATCAGCTCGATATCCTCCTGCGCGGCCTTCTCGCCCACTTCGGGCCTTGCGCCCGCGCCCAGTCCGCGCGTAGAACGCATACCGATCTGGAGCTTCACAGGCGCGAGCGACTGCTGCAGCACCTGCTTATCGGTGTTCACGGCGATGAAGTCGACGTTACGGATACCTTCCTCGATCATCCGGTTCACCGCGTTGCATCCCGCTCCCCCGATTCCCACTACCTTAATCGTGGTAACTTTTCCGTCCTCTGCGAACTCCGCTTCGTTCTCAAGCGACGGCTGTTCATACTGATTCCGATACATCTCTTTTCCCCTCCTCGAGTAAAGTCGCATTCTGATCCGGCTCTCCCTTCCTTCAATCTATCGACTGTAACCTGAACTTTAACAATACTATTCGCGTGTGATTTAAGAAACAATCCATCACAGACTGCTTAGTCGCTTCGCGTCTCGCGGTGACGAATATCCTAATATCCGGCCGCCCCTATCCCTCGGCTTCGCTTAGAATGACGAAAGCCCCTTCTTATCCGCCGGTCTCATTCGCCTAGAAGAACTCGTCCAGCCACTTCCGTATCCGGGAGATAACCGACTCCCGGTTCTTCTCCTCGTCCTTGGTGTTCGTCGGGCCGAGCTTCGGCAGGTTGTCCTGCGCGTAAAGGGTGAGTCCCACGGCGGTCGAGAAGATGGGGCTGTCCACGATGTCGTGGAGTCCCTTGATCCCGAGCGGCGCGCCTACGCGCACCGGGAGGCCGAATACTTCGCTCGCGAGGTCGCCGATATACGGGGTCAGCGATACCCCGCCGGTCAGGACAATGCCCGCGCCGAGGGTGTTCTTCTTGCCGCTCTTCTCCAGTTCGTTATTCACGAGCGCGAGAATCTCCTCGATACGCGGCTGCATATATTCGACCAGTATCCGGCGCTGTTCCATATGCGGGGGACGCCCGCCGATACCGGGTACTTCGATCTGTTCTTCTTCTTTGATAAAGTCCGCGACTGCCGCGCCGTATTTCAGCTTGATTTCTTCGGCGGCGGCGTTGGGGGTCTTCAGTCCTATGGAGATGTCGGTCGTGATATGATTCCCGCCGATCGCGAGAACCCCGGTATGCCGGAGGGAGCCCTGCTCGAACACGATGAAATCGGTAGTCCCGCCGCCGATATCGACCAGCGCCACTCCCATCTCGCGTTCCTCCTCGGTCAGCACGGCCTGCGCCGAGGCTAGAGGTTCGAGAACTATTTCGTCGGCGTCGTATCCCGCCTTATTCACGCTCTTAATCAGGTTGTTGATGGACGTACCCGCGGCGGTGATGATATGCACGATCGCCTCGAGACGCATGCCGGACATCCCAACCGGGTCTTTCACCCCGTCCTGGTCGTCTACGATAAACTCCTGCGGGAGGATATGGATGACGTCGCGGTCGATCGGTATCACAATAGCCGCGGCCGCGTCGATAACCCTCCGTACATCGGACTCGGTGATCTCTTTCCGTTTATCGATAATGGCGATCACGCCCTTGCTGTTAATTCCCTCGATATGTCCGCCGGAAATCCCGATATAAACCCCACTGATTTCCACGCCGGCCTGGATTTCCGACATCTCGATAGCGGCGGCGATAGACGCGGCGGATTCGTCGATATTGATGACGACTCCCTTCCGCAGGCCTTTCGACGGCACCACGCCGACGCCAAGTATCTCGAGTTCATTGGACTCGGTTATCATCGCGATTACCGCGCAAACCTTGGTGGTGCCGATGTCTAACCCGGTCACTATCCTTGAACCCAAATTCTCCTCCCGTGCGCGGGGTTTACTGGAAACCTATCGCGCTGGCTTTATCAATATCTACATACTTAATGGTCAGTTTATCCTTCTTTATCTTGTCGCCCGTCAGTACGAGCCGCTTGAGGTATTCGTTATCCGGGACTTTCAGCCCGATATAGAACAGGGTGGACAACCCCTTTAAAATAAAATACACCCCTTCTTTCTTTTTTATGTATATCCGCGAAATCTCATCCTTCCGGTCGAACCCCTCGATATTCCGCAGGGTCGCGATCACAAACTCGTCCCCGATCGCCGTATCCTTGATGGTCAGGAGCGGAAAATCGAGCGTGATGAGCGGGAGATCGGGGGACGTACCTCCCGATATAATCTGCCCGTTCCGGTCGCAAATGACCGTCGTCTTCCCGTCGGTAACCGCCGCCACGGGCTTGCGCTCGTAAACGGTAATCTTGATGGTATCCGGTATCACCCGTTCGACCAACGCATAGTCGACGAGACGGATTTTCGCGATTTCGCCGGCTATCTGTCCGAGGTCGTAGGAGAATAACGATTCCCCGTAACGTACCCCGGAAACCGCCGCAACATCGGCGGAATTTACATAATGCTGGTTCGTGATAATAATGTTCTTGATGTTAAATGCGCCCTGCTCTTTCAGGAAAAAATAAATCAGGTAATGTATCCCGTAGAGCAGAATGCAAAAAACAATCGTGAGAACGAATACGGAAAACCCCCTCTTCATTTAATATCCACGCAGTCGAGAATCTTCTTCGCGAGCTGCGGCATATCCATCCCCACCTCGCGGGCCATCGCGGGTATGTCGCTCGTATCGGTGAGACCCGGTAACGAGTTGGCCTCGAGGTAATAAAAATCCCCGCCCGGTTCGAGCATCACGTCTATCCGCGCAAACCCCTTCAGCCCGAGCTCGCTGAATGCGCGCTTGGTGGTATCCTGTATGTTTTTCGTCGCCTCGGCGGGTATTTCCGCGGGAATGACAAAATCGGTCATCCCCTTGGTATATTTCGCCTCGAAGTCGTAAAATTCGTTCTTTGGACGGAGCTCGAGTATCGGGAGCGCGGTCACCGAGACCCCGTCATCCAGAATCCCCACCGTCAGTTCCTTCCCGGAAATATACTGCTCCGCGAAGGAGTAGCGGTATTTTCGGGAATACTCCGCGATATGCGCGCGCAGGTCGTCCTGGGATTTCACGAGTTCGACCCCGACGCTGGAGCCCTCGCTGATAGGCTTCAGCACGACCGGATAGCCGAGCTTCTCGCCTACGGCGCGGATACTGGTATCGGGATGCGCGGCATCGATTTCCACCGACCCGGGAACCGGAACCCCCGACATCGACCAAATTTTCTTGGTCAGCATCTTATCCATCGCGATCGCACTCGCGGCGACACCCGACCCGGTGTAGGGAATCCCCAGAATTTCAAGCAGGCCCTGTATACAGCCGTCCTCACCGTAAGTACCGTGGAGGGCGATAAATGCAATATCGATTTTTTCGGAAACGAGACGGGAAGCGATATCACGTCCGACATCGATTTGTACGGCGCGAAGTCCGAGAGACTGGAGCGCGCGGAGGACGTTAGCGCCGGAACGCAGACTGATCTCGCGTTCGGACGACATACCCCCCATCAGCACGCCGATGGTTTTATTGGTATAACGGGAAATATCTAAGCCGTCATTCGGCATTTAATCCCCTCCCGGAAAATGCGTTATGAATATTTTATATCAGTAAAAAGGTTCTATTCCTCAAATTCGCCTATCAGCCGAATCTCCGGGATCAGTTCGACCCCGAACTTCTCACGGACGCCCTTCTGAACCGCCCGTATCAGCCCCGCCACATCCGCCGCTGTAGCGTTTCCGGTGTTCAGGATGAAGTTCGCGTGCTTGTCGGAGACCACCGCCCCGCCTATGTTGAACCCGGAAAACCCCGCGTCGCGGATAAACTGCCACGCTTTTCCGCCCTCGGGATTGCGAAAGACGCTCCCGGCGGAGAACCCTGCCGGTTGTGAATCTTTCCTTACATTTTGATTATTATCCATCTTTTTCAGGATTATGTCAATACTTTTACTGAAAATTTTGAAAATAGTAGTAGAAATAATCCTACTATCATCTATTCCATGCCGGTATCCCCACTTAACCGCCCCCCCGGCGACCGTTTCCGTAACACCGTTTAATGTAACCGTATGCACATCCGCCGTAATCCCCGAGATGTCCTCGCCGTGCGCCCCGGCGTTCATCACGACCGCGCCGCCCACCGTACCGGGGATGCCCGCCGCGAATTCGAGGCCGGAGAGGCCGCGCTCGGCCGCCATACGGGAAAGCGTGGCAAGCCCGGCGCCTCCGCCCGCGATAACCGTATCGCCGCGGAATTCGATAGCCTTAAAATCGCCCCCGAGACGGTACACTACGCCGTCGAAACCCCTGTCGCTTACCACAAGGTTCGAACCCTTACCGATAATCAGGGATGGGAGATCGTGTTCGCGGATGATACTGAGGAGGGACTGGAGCTCGCCGGTATTCCCGGGTTCGGCCAGCACGGCGGCGTTCCCGCCGACCCGCATCGTGGTCAGTGCGGAGAACGGCACATCTGTCCGGGCGCCGGGAAACAGCTTGAGGAGCGAATTCCTGGCGGCGGAATTCATCAGGAAACTATCTCGATATGATATTTCTCGATAACGGGATTGGCGAAAAGTTCGTCGGCCATCTCGTCGAGCTTCTTCTTGGCGGCCTCAGGAGTCGGCTCGTCCAGCTCGATATAAAACAGCTTCGCCGTGCGGACGTCCTTTACGGAAGGATAGTCCAGATGGTGGAGCGCGTTCATCAGCACCTTACCCTGCGGGTCGAAAACGCCCGGTTTGAGCATCACTTCTATCTTAGCTTTCATTCGCTAACCCTCACTTTTATTTAATGATATTCTTTCTAAGAGGCCTAAATATCTGGGTATGGTGACGAAGACGGAAATTAAACTATTTTCCGTCACTGCGAGCCCCGCATTGCGTTATGTTTTCGATGCGTGGGTTAAAGCAGTCTGTTTTATTCCTTAGATGGTATTAAAATAGATTGCTTCGGCTATGGTTCGGCAAGCTCACCATGACGCCTCGCAATGACAAAAAACACTTCGTCAGCACGCCCTATCGACAGGCGGGCTATTCCCCCATCATCAACTGTTTGGCTTCCTCGAACGTATCCACCAGGGAGTATCCGATATTGAAGACTTTGGTAAACCCGATGGCTTCGAACAATTTCTTGAGGCGCTCCTGTATCCCGAATACGACGATATTACCGCCGTGCAGACGCGCTTCCTTCAGGCTGTTTATCAGTACGCCGACGCTCGCGCTGCAGATAAACTCCAGAAACGAGAAGTCGCATATCACTTTATTCGTCTTCTGCAAGACTTCGTGCAGATTCTCCTTAAAATCCCCTGTGTTGTAGGTGTTCAGCTCGCCCCGAATCGTAATAACCGCAATCCCGTCTTCTTCGTAAGTAATCGAGTATCCGGCGTCTTCCATGAAACCTTCCTTTTTAATTACAAAATATCATTCTGCATCATATCGACCGCTTCGTCCATCGAATCGGTCATATCGATCATCCGGGGAAACCCGATAATCTCGAGTATCTTTTTTATCTTCTGATTGACTTCGGTAACTATCACCCTGCCGCCGGCGTCCGCGGCCTGATTATTATATGCGACAATATAACCCACCGCTGCGCTGCATATGTATTCCAAGTGCGAAAAATCGAGAATAATACGTTTTGTTTTTTCGAGGATTTCACCCATTTTGGCGTCCAGAACGGAAACCATCTTTGGATAGAGCTCTCCGCTTATCTTCACGATTGCGTAGTCTCCCATGAGCTTGTCAGAAACCTTGAGATCCGACATAATTTCCCCTGTTTTTAACTAAAAAAAGTTTTCGCTTCTTCCAACGATTCGGCGATTCTCATAAATTTACCAAATCCGACAAAATCGAAAACCTTGCGGACATTTCCCGTCATATGTACGAGGACAATATTCCCGCCGCCGGCCTTTGCGCTATTAAAAGAAGCTAACAGGCTGCCCATACCCGCGCTGCATATATACTCCAGCCGCAAGACATCGATCAGTACATTTTTCGACTTTTCAAGCACGCCCCTCATCTGATCGTTGAATTCCGGCACGTCCTGAGAGTTGAGTTCGCCGATAATGGAAAGAATGACGAAATTGCCATCCATCTTGATCTCATACTGGATAATGGTTTCCATAAAAACTCCTCGGCCCCTTTCCGCTTCGGTATATTATTATAAATAATTTTATATCAATTTACAATATAAAGGGGAGTTCTAATAACTCTCCCAAAGATACCAAATTCACCTGTTCTTTCTTTCTGCGAACCCAGAAAGAAAGAAACCAAAGAAAGAGGTTCCCCGCCGAGTGCCGCTTTGTAGTGTAGTGGCACGAAACGGGAAACGCCGTAACTCGCCGCGAAGAAATTACTAAGCGCAATAAAGTAAGGCTCGAACAGACGGCGTTTCAACCCGTTTCGCTTAGAAAAAGTCGCGACATAGCGGCGGGGTATAAACGCCATCTCCGCCATCCGTGGCTCTCAACAGCACTTCTCGCGTCCTGCGAGTTAAGCCTTTACGGGATTTCCCGGCTCTTCTCCTAAGCTTTATCTGCGCGGCGGCTCGCTTGTCCCGCATTCTTGTGCGGGGTTCTTTGCTAGCTTTCTTTCAGACCGCTCAGAAAGATGATATGATAAAAGACCGGTGAGAAAATCCTTTTCTAATTCTGAATAATCAAATTGAGATAGAAAAGGAGTAGATAGGTTATAGGTTGGCCGCTTTCTTAGGGCAAATGACCCTGACAGA